>MKVH01000015.1 GCA_001899175.1 Candidatus Kapaibacterium thiocyanatum
TCGTCGATGGACTTGCTCTTGTAGCAGATACCGTAGAAGCCGGACGGCGAGGCGACGAGGGCGCTGGCCGCGGCCAGCGTATCCCATCCTTTCCACGTCGTGTTGTCCTGGAAGGTGATGGTATTCAACCCGTACTGGTTCTTCGTCACCGAGACGGTATTCGATGCGACGTTGGTCGAACCGACCATGTCGTCGAAGCCATCCATCTGCGTCGTCACGAGCCGCGTGGCCGACCCGCTGAAGGGATTGCCGTCGATGGTCCAGCTCTTGGCCGAGTGATTCGACGGCAGGTATTCGCCGTAGTTCTTGCCGTAGCGTCCGAACAGACTGGCCGTGGACGCGGTATACGATGCCGTACCGACGTGCTGAGACGACTGGTCGAGTTTGGCGAATGACTCGACCTTGAAGTCCGCCGGCTTCACGATCGTGGCCGCCGTGAAGTCCTTCGATGCCTTGTCGGGACGGTTGCCGACGATGGCGTTGATGGTGGATGACTTCCAGAATTCGAGACGCGGAGCCGCGTCCTCTGCATGACAGGCCAGTTCGAGGAACGGAATCTTGCCCGCAGCCGTCGGCGCCACGGTGATCTCGATCTGCATGACGTCGTTCGTGGCCATGGCCTTCATGGCCGTGAGGACGTCTTCGTCCAGCGGGATCTCCCAGATGGCGAACGTGTCGGCAAGGACGGGATCGAAGACGTGGTCACGCGAGAACTCGTAGTCCAGTTGCACCGGCGTCACGAGTCCACCGCCGCTGAACGTCACCTTGCCGAGGAAGGTCCACTCGAGGGACGACAGCCCCGTGACGACGATACGCAGGTGACCGTCGTCGATGTCGGCCGATTCGCGATGGAGATGGTCGCCGCTGTTCGCTACGTAGTTCAGGTAGATGGTGCCGTTCTGCGTCATCGTACGGCCGTCGCCGAGGTTGGCACACAGACGCTGGACGATTGCCGCTTCCTCCATCGTCCGCAACCTGAAGTTGTCGTAGGTCGTCTCGGCTGCCGGGAGTGGATCGGTCACACAGACGTTCTGGGTATAGGTCTTGTCTTCCTTCGTGTGCCCCTTCCAGAGCTTGATGTAGGGCTGGCGGTCCGTCCATCCCGTCGACGGGATGTCGCCCGGTACCCAGGACATCGTGCTCTTCCCTGCGATGTCGACCCTGCCGTAGGACAGGTGACGGTTCGCATCGTACGACGTGGTGAGACGTCCGTCGGCCGTACTGCCGCTGTGCATGGGAAGGCCGACTTCGTCGACCGACAGACCCGATGGATTCATGCGGCGCACGGCAGGCACGACGGCGATGGCGTCGTCGTGCAGATAGTCGAAGTCGTTGACGGCGACGCCCGTCGTCGTCGTACCCGCATTGTCCGTACGGATGCCATTGGGAGCCGAACCGGACGTGTACGAGAGCGTCACCTTCGCCCCTTGGGGGTCGGTGGCGAGACGTGGCAGACGTGCCCTGCTACCGTTGGTGTACGATAGCGACTGCGTTCTGAGCGGCGCCGATGCCTTCAGCCCGGTGACGTCCGACATGCCGTACGTCGTCACGTACAATGGCGAACCACGGAAGGCTTCGACGAGGACGCTGCATGCGCTGCCGGACTGATATGAGACGTCCGTGCCGCCGATGAAGTTGCCGAGCCAGTCCTTGACCGACACGGACGACTCCATACCCCAGATGGGACACAGTCGGTACGTATGGTTGGTGGCCGACGGTGCGATGACCATCGACGGCTGGAAGTTGGAGATGGCCGACGAACCGTTACGCACGCTGTCGAGCGCGCGGCGCGTCATCGCCTCCATGAAGGTCGTATCGGTATAGGAGCACGTCGCCGTGCCGTAGAGCATGTTCGTGGCCAGCGACGTCTCGATGGTGCGGAAGACGTTCGTCGTCGACGTCGGCTCGTAGATGGTGTTCGTCGTCGTGGCGACACCCTTGCCGTAGGCGCTCTTCATGGCCGTGGAAGGATTGCCGTACGTCCCGTGCGTCATGTTGTGATAGTCGGTGAACGTATAGGCGTACGTGTTGTGTTCGGTCTGCAGGTCCGCATTGGAGAGACCGTCCCGCACCCACGTCGTACTCTCCGTCGGATAGAAGAACATGTTGGATCCGCCGACCAGTTGTTCCTCGACCCGCTTCAAAGACGTCTGGACGTCACCCGATACGCTGATGGAATTCCTCAGATAGCGATGCACCTGATCGTCGAGAGCGGGATCGATGGACGCGGGAATGGTCCGCCATGACCAGTAGTTGACGGTCGTGTTCCGCACGGAGTCGGCCGTCGCCATCGTCTTGTCCACGATACGGATCGTCGTCCTGCTGTATCCCGTATCCTGATTCGCGAGCGGATTGTACCACTCGAACGTCGTGCGGCGGAGCTGCTTCGGCGTTCCATGATTCGTGGACAGCGTGATGGCCCATACGACGTTGTTGGCACTGGCCTGCACACCGTGCTTCGACTCCTCGATATGCCAGGTGTCGTATTCCTTCGGCAGGTAGGTTTCTTCCGCGTAAACGATGTCCGAGATGTTCTCCCGCGTCGTGATCTTGTTCGGCCGGAAGCCGTTCCAGTTCGCCCAGGGTGCGATGCGCTCGTACTTCTCGTAGGCGATCTTCGTGACCTCGCCGTTGGGCTGGACGATGGCACGGATCATCATCCGGGCGCCGTTGACCCAATCGGCGACGAGGTTGCTGTAGTAACTGCGGGTACGCGAGCCGTAGTCCGCCCAACGCGTCGTGTTCGCCTCGTCGTCCAGATAGCTCGTCGCTCCGTTGATGTCGTTCGACGGTACCGTGAACTGGTCCGTCATGAGCAGACGATGCGTGTGGCCTTCGGCCTCGATCGTCACGAAGTTGTTCTCGTAGGAGATGCGGTGTCCGTGGAACTCTTCCACGAGAGCACGGCCCGGCGTCAGATCGTGGTCCGTATCCGACGGATAGTGTTTCGAGCGTTTGAAGGTGAGAATGTTGACGTTGTCGCGATTGATCTCTTCGAGATAGAAGACCGTCGGCGTCACACCGACGAGGGACAGGCTCTGCTGACCGTACGGGAGGATGATTTCGCGGAAGACGTATTCGAGCCCATCGCCCGGATAGTAGCGTACGACGCGGGGCCGCACGGCCCATTCGCTCACGTAGTCCGTGTTGCGATCGGCGGTGATGTCCTGTATCCATGTGGGATAGTACGTGTCGTCGTAGTCGACGACGGCGAAGGCATTCGTGTTAACGCCGTTGACGTAGTACCAGCCGACGTAGCGGTCTTCCTCGTCGGCCACGGCATCGTGGGGAATGGCGTTACGCAGTTCGAGCACGGAGCCGTCGGCCTGCAGAAGCTTGATGACGTCCGGCTCACCCAGCTCGGTCAGGGTCTGCATGCGATTGCAGACATCGTAGCCCACCGTCAGCCAGTTACGCGTGGCATCCTCCGGCTCAGGTGTAGAACCCTTCGACTCGGAAGCGAACCTCTGGACGTAGTTGAAGACCTGGACGGCGAAGCCGTTGACGCAGATGGCCCAGCCGCCGTGACGGCGCGATCCCGATGTCCATTGATTGTGCCCCGTCACGAGAGGCGGGTTGTTGATGCCGAAGGTATAGGAGCCGTTCACATAGTAGACCTGCTCGAGATTCGGAAGCCAGGAGAGGCGGACATCGACGGGCGCCGTGTTGACGGTCGTGCTCGTGATGGGATAGCTGTAGGAGAGCGCCCCGGTCATCGAGTTGATGGACGTCTGTGCGGGTGCCGGCGGTACCATACAGATACCGAAGACGACGAGCGACGCGAGGGCGAGAACGATGTGGCGCACGCTGCGACCACAGGCGAGGGTTGTCGGTAGCGGTTTCATCGCTGCACCACGAGAATGGATTCGACAATCGTGCGTCCACCGTCGACGATCTTCACCACATAGCTTCCGGAGGAAAGACTCCGGATATCGATCACGGACATTCCCGTCATCGCTTCATCGCTCAAGCGCCGATGCATCACGAGGCGTCCGGTGTTGTCCATGATCCTCAGCATCGGCGACGACAGATTCTCCGCCTTCAGATGCATCCGGACTTCGTTCGTCGCAGGGTTCGGTGCCAGCGTGAGCGTGGTTTCCGGCGGCTTCGCGAGCGCCGTGTCCATCGTACGGGGCGTGCGCTTCTCGTTGCGCGGGCGGTGGTTGAGCGGCGTCACCGTATAGCCCGTCCCTCTGATCTTCCGCGACTCCGTCGTATCGGCGGCATCCATGTCCGCAAGCCATGCAGCGGCCTGACTGCGCATGTTCGCGCCACGGAAGGCCAACGTGTTCTGCGTCTTCATCTCCGCATCCGGACGGATGACCCAGCGGCGGCGGGCCGTGCCGGCGTCGCCCTGCTTCTTCGACGCATAGACGACGATGTCGCGGATGCCATCCTTGTCCGTGTCGTAGAGGTAGGCATCCATGGACTCCCCGCCATCCAGCGTCACGTCCAGGACGGTCGTATCGGCCACGGCGTCCTTGTTCTCCGCGTCGTAGCCCCAGAGAATGGCCGCGAGGTTCACACCGCGATAGCGCTTTCCATGCTCCGCATCGTAGCGGACGGTCACCGTGACGGTATCAAGGAAACCATCGGCATCGAAGTCTTCGCTGCCGAGGACGGCAGTACGGCGCACGACGTCGTCGTCCTGCGCATATGAAGGCATGACGGCCGAGCACATCGTCAGCGTCATGATGAGAGCGATCCACCCCTGTATGCGAATCATGGAAAGACTCCGGAAGTATCGAGAGTTACGGATCATACCACTACGATTCAGACCATGCCCCGGCAGCATGTATGGCGGCTGCCATCCTTGCGGCATCGGAATTCCGGCACTCCGTTGCCTATTCGACGATCATTCGTCGATCGTACATGGCCGCTGACGGCCAGACTGCACCAGCCCGTAGATGATGGTCCGGAAGCATCCGGCCATCGTTCATGTCCGGCATCCGGCCGGACGACCACATATGCACCGATCGAGTGCGATGTTATCATTGGAGACTATGACAACGCAAACGATACTTCTCCACACTATGACATTCGTCGATCAACGGCGTGTACCGAGCCGGCGATCCGGGGCACGATACTACGGCCTCTGCCTTGCTATACCCGTATCTGATTTCCACGACGACACGGGCGGAAACATCCCGGTGTCGTTCAGCCATTACCCATTTCATGGCCATGCATATACAAGGAGCGTGATGGGGCGAAAACGTCACGGAAGAGTTGACGAATATTCCGCATGCTCCGGGAATCCGTCGTTCCGATGATGCCAACGGGATATATCGTATATGCCCCACGCGCAAGGGATCGTCGCCGTTCCATGGACACACGGCCACTGCGCAACACTCGCCCGTCTTCTACCCCTCGTGCCTGTACACCACCAGCGACGTCCCCTCGATCAGCTTCAACTTCCTGGTGGCGGCGAGTTCGTTCAGATAGATGTAGACGTCCTTCGTGTCGCCGTACGCTCCCCGGTAATCGTGCCAGGCGATGATGCCGCCCGGACGGATCATCCGCATCGCCTTTTCGGTGTCGCTCCTGACGTAGGAATAGGCATGGGAACCGTCGACGAAGATCAAGTCGTACTGCCTGTCGTGTTCGGCGACGTCGAGCTGCTTGCTGTCCATGAAGAGCTGGCGGACCTTGTGCTCCACGTCCGAGCCACTGTAGAGGAAGCTGGTGAACGCCGACTCGGCCAGGGCATTGTCCGATGCCCGCATACTGTCCTTTTCACCGGTCCGATACGTATCCCGGTCGGCCGGAGGCAGTGTGAGCGTCGTTACCGTCGAGTCGTCCGCAGCGTTGGCGGCCATGAGATAGGTGGTACGGCCGGTGCACGTGCCGAATTCGAAGATGCGCGAGGCGCGTTTCGCGAGGACGGCAAGGATCCATGCTTCATAATCGGACGTAGCACCTATCACGCTCATCGAGCCACGGCCGATATAGAGGACGGCGGTGGAACGCGCGAAGCCGTGTTCCGTGAACTCGAAGACGGGGTCGAGCTCCGGCGGTGTGATCGTTCCGATCGAGCCGCCGACCACCTTGTGGGCCAGACGATAGGCTTTACGGCGGTAGTAGATGACATTGCGAACGGCGTAGGCGCACATGATCGCCAGGACGGCGGAGATGATGATCCAGATTGTCATCCGGCAAGAATACGCAATGGACGCCCAGCTCCGTCCGGGATATGCCGGCCCTGTGTATTTTCCGGAATCATCGAACTCACACACGAGGTTCATTCATGCGCATGTCCATCCAGCGCCTGTTCGCCGTCACGGCCATCGTCCTGTGCTCCGCCGCAATGCTGGTGGCGCAGGAACTCGAGAAGTCCTGCAAGGTCGCCGTATCGTTCTCGCGCCGAGGCAACGATGCCGTCACCACGGTTACCGTAACGAATACGACGAAGAAGAAATGCGTCGATCCCGTCGTACGTGTCCGCTTCTACGACAAGGACGGCAAGGAAGTAGCCACGGATGCCAAGGCCTACTTCGCCACCATTCCACCGAAGGGCACGAAGCGGATGGAAGCACGCATCTTCTCCGACATTCCGCCGGAAGCGACGACGGCCAAGGGAGCGCTCGACGCAGCCCTGTTCGAGTGATCAGATCACGACCTGAAGCGTCAGGAACAGGCTTCGCGCCTCGGCGGGGATGATGCCCGGACCGGGATAGGAATCGGCCCTGCGCGTGAAGTACCGTTCGTCGAAGAGATTGTTGCAACTGCCTTCGATCGTGAACCGGTCGAAGGCATACTGCACGGAGAGATCGGCCACACGATATGCCGGAATGGCACCGTTCACCGCCGTCGCCGAATACTCCGCATTGGTAGCATCGGTATAGTGCTTGCCGATGGCCGAATAGAGGAAGGAAGCGCGGAAGCCCTTCCATGACGCCGAGATTCCGCCACGCACCGTATACGGCGGTACCAGTTCCACCTGCTTGTCACGGATCGAGGGATCCTGCGTATCGATGTAGCGTCCGTCGAGTACCGAAGCGTTCACCATGAGGCGCACGTTGGGCACGGCTTCATCGTGCGTGAACGTCGACGTGACGTCCCATTCCAGAACCGTTTCGAGGCCGGCCGTATAGGCATCGGCGATGTTCGTCCTGAAGCGGTATGGGAGGTAGAGCGGTGGCTCGTCGGCCTTGAGGATCTGACCGATCCTGCGATCGTACCGGAGATAGAAGAGCGATGCGTCGAACGTGACGACATCGGCGATCCGCCCGCGTATGCCGATGTCGGCGGTATATCCGCGCTCGTCGACGATGTTGGAATCGACGCGCAGATTGGGATTGCTGATGCGCAGATCGCTGAACGTGATGGAGCGATAGTTCTGCGCCAGATTGCCGTAGAGCTCGAGTCCGACCGGAAGCTGATACGTCGCACCGAGACCGAAGAGCACGAAGGATCGCGAGCGCGTACGCGATTCGTCGATGTTGGTATCGACGATGACGTTGCCGGCGAAGTCCGTCACGCGTTGCTTGTAGTATCCTTCGGCACGTGTCGTGATATGCTCGAACCGTATGCCGGGCACGATGGCGAAGCCGCCACCGAGTCGTATGACGCTTTCGGCGAACAGCGCCGCATTGTCGTTGGGGAATCGATAGTCCGATCCTTCGAGATCGTCCGGACGAAGGAAGCGGAAGTCGGGATCGCTTCCCGCACTGCCGTTGCCCTGACGCTGCCTGGTCGTGCCGTGGAACAGACGCCAGCCAATGACGACGGTCGACTGTTCGTCGAACAGATCGACATCACAGGTAAGCGATGTCTCGTTACCGATGTTGCGGAAGGTTCCGTCGATCATCGTCCTCTCACCACCGAGGTCCACGACATTGATCCGCTCCAGGTTGCCCAGGGCCGTACGACCACTGGCATTGCCGAAGAACTGCGAGCGCAACGCGAGATCATCGTCGATGACGTAGTCGAGCGTGATGGATGCGAGATTCCAGTCCACCCTGAACCAGTTCCTGCTCCGCATCGATTCCTGTGCGTCGAGAAGGAACTGCCTGTCCGTGAGTCCGCCCGGCTGATGCGCCGTATAGGTCATGAAGGTATAGTCGGCCTTGACCCGCAGATTACCGAAGGCATGGCTCGCGGCGGCATAGGCCGTATGCACGTCGTATTCGCTGTTCTGTCTCCAGCCGTCGGCACGCCTGTACTGATACATGCCCACGTAGCGCGTTCCGTCGATCGTTCCACCCACCTGACCGAAGAGATTGGCGAAGCCATAGGAACCACCGGTCATGCGCAGACGCGACTCGATGGGACGATCCAGGGCTCCATCCTTCATGATGAAGTTCACCATGCCGCCGAACTGGGTCCCGTATCGAAGCGACGCCGCTCCACGTACGAGTTCGATGCGCTGCAGCGCTTCCATCGGCGGTGTGTAGTAGCTCTCCGGATAGCCGAGCGGATCGGCCGATATCTCGTATCCGTTCTGACGCGTGGTGAAGTTGGACGTACGGTTGGGCGAAAGACCACGACCGCCGATGCCGAGCTGCAGTCCGCTGCCGTCACTCTCCCAGATGTTGAGCCCCGCCACGCCAGCGAAGACCTGTCGCGGATTGTTGGTCGCCGTATTGGCCATGATGCGGTCCAGCCTGATGACTTCCGTCTTCTTGCCCGCGTAGATGGCCCCGGCCTCGACGTCGGGTGCATGCGAGATGGTGGCGCCCTTCGAGCGGTCGCTGTTGACGTCTACACCCGGAAGATTGACGGTGTCCCGGCGTTGCGCATGCATGGACACGGCCGCAACGATCAGGGTCATGACGATGAGGATGCGATCAGTCATTCGGCAGGACCCATGCATAGTGATGGAAGCCCTCCTGCTCGCGGGACAGATCGACGGTGGAATCGACGAGCAGCCTGCTCGGACGCCCGTTCATCGTCACCCATACTTCGGCTCGGACGACCGGATCGGTGATGCCTCGTGCCGCATAGTGGTCGTGCAGGAAGTGAGCGAACTGCAGAACCATGTCCGGCTGCATCGACATCTGCTTCTCCTGATGCGTATTCAGGAACTCTCCGTTGACGACCTGCCCTTCCCTGCCGGTGACTCTGTCCTTGACGTAGAACGTCGCCGTACCGGCCTTCTCCATCAGCATCACGCGCCATGAGAAACGGTAGCCTTCTTCGGACCAGAACAGATTTCCCGGATACAGGAGATATCGCCACGGCACCAGCAACTGCACGACGAGATGGATCGACAGAAGGACGAGCAGCCATCGGTACGATGTCGGAGCGGGACGACGTGGAGAACCGGATACGGCATCCGCTCCCTTGCGACCGGCCAGCGCTTTCAGAACGTCGATGATCCGTTGATGCGTCGACGGTTCGAAGAAGACGAGCGTCATGCCGATCATGACGACAGGAAAGACGCCGATCTGGAACATCATCCCCGTCACGACATGGAAGACGATGACGGTGAGATAGGCGAACGGACGGGTTCGCCTCCAGTAGAGGAAGAAGGCGATGGTGACGTCGTAGATCATCCCGAACCACGAGAATACCCACGGCATCCACTTCACCGTCATGAGCGGTCCTACGACGGGCAGGGTGTCGTTGGCCGGCATCCATATCCGCAGCGGCAGTGCTTCGATCAGCCAGTCGTGATTGATCTTCGCCACTCCCGCGTGGAAATAGACGATGGCCAGTTGCAGCTTCAGGACGTCGACCATCCACGCCGGGATCTCGTCGAGTCGGATATCGGGCTTCCTGACGACGTCGAGGCTGAAGGAACGATGCGCAGGGAGCAACATCATCAGGAAGGCCGAGATACTTACGAAGTAATAATGATTCAGATAATAGGTTTTGTCTATCAATTCGACATACGTGAACGTCAGGAACAACAGGACGGAAGCGATCCGGTATCGATATCCGAGCATGACGCATATCGCACTGGTCAACATGAGGCCGAAGACGACGTACATGCCCGGTTCACCGAGGGTCGTAACCCACGTGAATCCGGGATACGGGAAGTGCATCACGGGTGCCACGTACTGGTCGTGGATCCATCCGAGCATCATGAACCGGATGCAACTGATCGTCAACAAAAAACCAAAAAGCACTCTCAGCATGACCAAGGGTGCAATTGGTACCGTCCTGTCGAGGTACGTATCGGTATGTATACGGCTTCTAATCGCCGTCTCCACTACTGTAGGTGATGGCGACGCCGAGAACGGACGCCATCTCGCTCTTGAGGAAGCGGGTGAGTTTCTGAAGTTCGGTATGCAGCGTTTCGATGCGCGGGTCGCTCGACGCGCACAACGATGCCAGTGTCGCATCCTGCGGAAGTGCAGTGAGCAGTTCTTCGACCCGGGCGATCTGTGCACGGGTATCCGTCACGAGACGCTCGCCGCCGGTAACGGTCATGAGATAGTCGTCGAAGGCCTTGAACGTAGTACCGCCATTGTCGGAGATACCTCCCCACGTGGCCGTGATGGCGGCGAAATGACGACGCATCAGTGCCACACTGCGGCCGCTGTAGTAGGCTTCCACACGACGGGGATCGGGTCCGCTCTGGCCTACGCGTTTTCCTGCCGGCGTGCCGACCTTGTCGTTCTTCAGCACTTCGAAGCTCATGGCCATCGAGTTCACGAGTTCGCTCACGGAGCTGCCTGCATCCGTACCATTATGCTGTACGAAGGTCGTCACGTAGCTCGTGTTCCATGCATTCGATACCGTGGCGATCTGTTCGTCGATGGTGCGTGCGACGGTACGCAGATATGCCCTGCGGTTGGCGTTCTCCGGTCCGGAGAACCGGGCCACGATGTCGGCGTCGCTGCCGTCGTACAACAGATAGTCGATGGCGAGATAACCGCGGGAGTCACGATCGAAGTTCTGCATCGACGTATCGCCGGCGGTCACGAAGCGTTCGATCTTCGTCGGGCTGGCGGGGAACGTCCCTGCATTCATCGTGAGATCGCCGTAGAGTCCTTCGGCAGGACCGAAGTCGAACAGGACGATACGCTCCCACGCGTCCGTCGCCGTTACCCACGCCTGCCGTGCGTCGTTCAACGTCTGCGGTCGTGGATCGGCCGTGAATCCGTCGATGGCAAGGAACATGGCATGGGCAGTTGCGGATGCTTCGGCGTAGGATGGTACGATCCAGTGTTCGGCCATATCGCGAAGCATGGCCGAGCGATCGAAGGTATCGTCAGGCGCCGTTCCCCCGGACGTTCCGCAGGACCACAGCGCCATCGAGGCGAATACGATGAGTGCGAGACGTTTCATCATTGACGGTTCTGTACGGCGACCCAGTTCTGCTTGAAGTCCTGGAGATCGGCATCGGTGAAACCATAGATGACCTTGATCTCGCTGATCACGCGCGCGAGATCGGGCAGCGCCGTTACGGGTTGCGTGACGAGTTCGTAGGAGCGTGCCGGACCGTCGACGGGTGCGCGCATGAGGATCAGCAGCTCGTCGATCTTGGTATCGGAGATGATCTTCATCGAAGGGGAAACGCCGCGCCATCCATGCATGAAGCCTACGCATTCGCCATAGGCATGCAGTGCGGAGGCACGTCCCTTGTCGTCGAGGTTCGTCGCGGACAGCGTGGAGATCGTGCTGTAGAGGTAGTTGACGATCGTAGCCATCTGCGTGCGTTCCCACGTGTCGCGGATCGTACCGAGCGCTTCGTTGAGTTCCGCGTTGTAGTTGCTTCCTGCGGCCGCGGCGGCACGTGCCTTGAGGAAGTTCTTCTTCATGGTGCTGTAGAAGCCATTGCCGTCGTTCTTGTCGCGGCGTGCGGCATACGCTGCGCAGAAGACGTCGGGATTGCTGGCAGCCTTGTCCGTGTTCGGGAAGGATGGATGTGCACCGAAGGCGGCGATCATGCGATCGATCTTCGCCGGCGTGACGTCACCGCTCATCTGTGCGACGGCCTGATTGTAGAGCAACGCGGCGAACAGCCCCTTCTCGACCTGCTGCTCGCATTCGAGACCGTACTTGTCGAACAGGTAGCCGTTGAAGACGCCACCCTCGCCGTTCTCGGCGACGGGACGCGAAGGATCGTACGTGCCACCGCTAGCAGACGCGAGCGTAGCCAGCGATTGACCGACACGACCGGCATAGTAGGACGTCGTCAGCGACGCCAGTGGAGCGTACTTCGCTTCCAGCTCCGATTGGCTGACCCTCGTGCCCGACGTACGACCCGTCTTCATGAGAGAAACGAGGCTCGCGAGCTGGGTACGAATCTGATATTCGGCGGCGGCATTCGTACGATATGACGTGCTGTCGTACACGGCAGGAATGGAAAGCGGATCCTTCGGATTCGAGGAGGAATCGGAGCATCCTGCAAGGACGGCGGCCGAGACGGCGACGAGGGCCATGGTACGGAACATGTTCATCATGTTGCTCTGTCTGTCGGGGAAGTAGGACTGATTTGGTCCGAAATTACTGCTTATCTGGACTTGATCCAAATAAAGAGTGGATCATCACGAGGAATGATGTATCGGGAGCCGATCATCGATGGCTCGACCAATGTGATGAATCGGAACGGAGGTTTGGTGAACATGTGATACGGACGACGCATGAATAGCACCATGTTTGCCATACACGAATCTGGGAGACATCACATGAATCCGAACACCGGAAATCTGCACCCGATAGAGGTGATGAGAATACTCGAGGACGTCGTTAACGTCCAGAGGATCACCGGACCCGACTGGGATGAGAATCTCGACTATGTCGACGGCGAGGAGCGGGTACCGGTCAAACCGTCGTATGTCTCCAACGCTGCTACAATGCCGGTCGTTGCCACCTATAGGCTATGACGCATCCCTGCATTGAATGAAATCCTCGACGAGATACGCATCGTTGCTCCGACACCATTCGACATCATCCGGCAGAACTACATCGGAAGGTTGTATCGGCAGACGGGGCGCAATGTACTCGTCTACTACTCGGGTTGGTTGCAGTAGGAAAGACTTCCGGACTTGCACAGCATCAACGACAACGATATGGTCGGAATCATGAATGCTGTCCACGGCATGGATCGCGGCGCTGGCCTGGACATTATCCTTCATACACCTGGCGGCAGGATAGCAGCAGCGGAAACGATCGTCAACGATCTGAAACTGCTGTTCGGGAACGATATCAGGACTATCGTCCCACAACTGGCCATGTCGGCGGGCACACTCATTGCCCTCAGTTGCAGGAGCATCGTGATGGGAAAGCAAAGCAGCATCGGTCCCATAGATCCGCAGTTGTATCATATTCCGGCGCAACTGATCAAGAAAGAATTCGATGAGGCTGCTGCGGAAATACTGCAAACCCCGAACAAGGCGGCATACTGGCAAGTACGGCTAGGCAAGTTTCCACCGACCGCATACTATCAGGCAACTCTGGCTATGGATCGTGCCAGAACAATGGCCCGGGACTGGCTACTCGGCAACATGCTCAAGTCTGGATATCGATGCTGACCATAAGGCTGCACGCATTGTCAACGAGCTTTCCGATCACGAAAATCATAAAGCGCATGACTGTCATATTACATCACGGCGGGCCAGCGATCTTGGCATCGTGATCGAGACGCTCGAAGATGACCAGTACCTGCAGGATACCATCCTGAGTATACACCATGCAATCAGCATCATGTTTCCAATACGAACGCATATCGGCTGATCGACACACAGCATGCCAGAACGAACATCCTCTATATGTGAACCAGCGATCGGATCTAATCCCTAGAATCCTATCACATCCCCCAGTCCGTCCCTCAGCGGAAACCATAGCGTCTGCATGATGGCGGCATCGCGCGGAAGCGTGTAGTCGATGACACCCGTCTTGTATCTGTCGCCGGGAACGTTGTCGTTCCTGATGACGAGCCAGTTGGCCAGCCACGAGGCAACCTTGTCGAACAGGCCGGTCGACTTCTTCGTTTTCTTGTCCACCATCTGCAGCTTGAGGTCGTGGTACTCGACGTCGACGGTGCCACGGCTGGCACGGCCACGCACGGAGAATCTGAATCTGGCTTCGCCCGTACGGCCCGATTGCAGACCGATGTTCTCGGCGATGGTCAGGAAACCCGCGAGTACCGTCGCATCCATGCCATGCATGCCACCCACGGCATCGAGCTCGTGCCTGTCCACGTTCATGGGCATGGTACACGTGAGCCACATCCGCGCACGGTTCATGAACTGACCCGATGCGTCGACGACGACGGGTTGCCGGCGTTGCCTCGCCGGATCGTTGCTGATACCCGATATCGTGGCGCGTGTGCCCGACCAGAACAGCGTGGCATACCTGAATGAATTCGGATGCTTCTCCGAATACGTGATGGAAGCATGTTTGAGCTGGATGGTATCGATGTTCATGCTGAACGGAACCGAGCGCATGAGCTGGTAGGGCATGAGCGGGGGCTTCGCCCGACGAGACGGTGGCGGAACCTTGTTGCTCAGGATGTCGAGATCGAGTCGCCCGACGGCGATCTTCCGCACGTGCAACTGTTCACCACGGGACAATGCGGGGATGTCGATCTCGGTGAATTTCAGGTGCGATCCCGCGACCTCGAACCGGTCCGTACGAACATTGCGGGCGGCGAAGAAGTCCGCATCGCTCTTGCCCGGACGCAACCGGAAGGAGTCGATGGCGATGCTCCGCCCGGGATAGGAGAACCGCACGCCATCCGCATAGTACCTGTTGCCGACGGGTGAGTCGTAACTGACGGTATCGACGACGAAGGACGTATCCTGTTCGCCGATATCGAAGCGCATGCCCTGGGCCCTGATGAAGCGCCCGTCCGCATAGACGCGCTGGATGGAATCCACTTCCAGCATGAAGTGTCCGATGGGTCTGCCCCCCACCGTCCCCATACTGATGTCCTCCACGTCGAGCGATATCCCCATGAACGATCCGTCGTAGGACGCAAGCGAATCGCGTCCCCTGTTGTAGAACGTCGCATCGGAGATGCGGATACCTGCGATGTTGAGCGGACGCACCTTCAGCGGCAGGTGACGTATCATCAGGACCTGAAGAACGGAGTCTACGTTGGGAAGGGACGGCAGACGGAACCGGGTCGTGTCGTCGTCATGCGTGCTGGTCCGCTTCCCGATTTCGAGAGTCCTGTTGATGTACGTCACGACCGGACTGTCGATCGTGATCGTACCGAGCGAAAGACCATCGCCGAACAGCACGTCCCACCAGGCCACACCCGTGCATGTGACGCTCGGAATGACGATATGCATCATCCGTCCCGTGACCGTATCACCATCGAGATCGAGGATGGTGATGCTGTCGATCTCCAGATGCTGGGTGAAGAATCCGTACCTGAGTGCACCGATCCCGACGCTGATAGTGGAATCGAGGTCCTGCATGTCGTGCTCGACCCTGTCCTTGAGATAGGCGGCCACGGATCGTTCGATGGTATCCTGGACCTTGTCGTTGAGCAGGAGATAGGCAATGCCGAATCCCATCGCAACGAGGATTGCGATGACGGCGACGACGTTGCCGATACGACGCAGATTCATGGCACAATTTGGGAAAACGACGACGGGAATCCATATCCTGACAAAACCAGGTCACATTACCGATCGGCAACGGCACGAACGTCCATCACCAACGTTCGGAGACACGATGCTCTCGCAGCAGACCTACGGTATTCATCTGATCTTCATTCCGACGGCCCAGAGCGGCCCGTTGTCGGCCACAATGCAGGAATCACTGGAACGCCTCGCACGCGAAACGGCTGTGGCCAACGACTGCACCATCAAGGCCCTGCACGTCTGCCGGGATCACATGCACGTCCTCATCCTCAGCACCGAGCCATCCACGATGGAAGATTTCTTCCCGGTGTTCTTCGAAGTATCGCAGAATACGATCCGCAATCATGCACGATCGTACAAGCGCTTCGCATGGTCGGAAGGCGTTCACGTCACACTCATGCCCGCATGGCACATCGAGATGATGGCCTCCTTCGTACGGGATCAGGATCGGTATCACGAACACAGGACGCTGGAACAGGAACTGGTGGAGATCTTCCAGCCGACGCAGATTCCATCGAAAGGAACGGCGGAGGATGAAGCCGCCGGATGAGACGGACTCCACGCCTGTCGCTATGCCTTCACCTCGCTCACCTTGCCCTGGACCACTTCCTCCATGGCATCGGCGAAACGTTCGATTTCGTCCGGTGTCGTATACACGTTCGGCGCCACGCGCAGACCCTTGAATTCGTCGTGAACGATGGCCACCGTGAAGATGCGCCGCTTGTCGAGAAGCCATCCGGACAGCTTGACCGGATCGGTGCCTTCGATATGAACCAGGCGAAGGCCGCATTGATTCCTGTCGTCGTCGATATCCGTAAGGAACCGAGCGGCCTCGTGACGCTTCAGGCGATCCGTCCACAGGCGATGCAGATATCGGAACCGCGTAGCCTTGCGCTCCAGTCCAAGCGCACGATTGAAGGCCAGGGCCTCACCGAGAGCGTTATGGACTGCCGCCGAATGTGTACCGATCTCCTCGAACTTCCTGATGTTCCCGTCCGATTCCTTCGGCGCGGCCATGAGTGGCCATACGTCCGGGATACGTTCCTTCTTCACGTAGAGCATCCCCGTACCGATCGGTCCCGTCAACCATTTGTGAAGGGACGTACCGAAGAAGTCACATTCGAGGTCCTGTTGCCGGAACGGGAAATGCGCGAACGAATGGGCACCGTCGACGATGCACCAGATTCCGCGCTCGCGTGCAAGACGGCATATCTCACGGACGGGCATGATCTGGCCAGTGAGAAAGACGACGTGCGAAACGTGAATGACCTTCGTCTTCGGCGTCAATGCGGCTTCGATGGCAGCGACGATCGTCCGCACATCACGGACGGGAACGTCGAAGCGGACCTTACGAACGACGATGCCGTCACGCCGTGCCCGCTGATCCCATGTCGTCAGCATCCGGGGATAGTCCTGCGTCGTCGTCACCACCTCGTCGCCGCTCCTCAGGGGAAGGCCGAGTTGCAACGTCTCCAGCGACTCGCTCGCATTGCGCGTGATGGCGATCTCTTCCGTATCGACACCGAACATGGACGCCAGGCCTTCGCGCACCGTCTCGACCTGCGGCTCCTGGCGGCGCCACAGCTCATAGGCAGGCATCTGATTGGCCTGCTCGGTGAGTCTGCGCAACGTGTCCTGTACCGTCCGTGGCGACGGAGACACGCCGCCGTTGTTGAGATTGACGATCGTCCGATCCACGGCGAAGGCCTGCTGGACCGTCGTCCAGAAGTCCTCGTCGGACGCAGCCGCGCCAGGCGGTATGGGCGAAGCGGCCAGGGTCGACGCCACGGAGCGCATGGCCGGTGTGGCCATGACGGCCATAGGACCGAGAGCGATCAATGTCTGGAGCAGGTCACGACGTGATGGCATGCGGAGTCCTTTCTGCATTCTTCCCTCGTACCGACGGCGAGTCGATGACAAACGTATGCAGTCCTTCGCACGGATGGACACGGCTCACCGGTAGCATATCCGGTATGCCGGAGGCGATCCTTCACCGGGTGAACCGGGACATGTCGTCCCGCGGATTCACGTGCCGGCGATGCTCTCGTCGGCGACATGTATGTCCATCATGCAACGACACGACGCCGCAGTCCCGCACTGGCGATCAATGCTGCGAGAGACCCGGAAATCATGGGCAGGACGGCACTCACGATGAAGAAGTTCGGAATGGAATAGATCAGCAGCGACGCCGTCAACTGGGCGGCCAGGTACTGCTTCGTGACGTTGGGTGCGGCCTTGGCGACCATCATCGCATAGTCGATCATGATCGAGAAGTACATGGGTTCGATGACCAGGACGAAGAGTGCCCACACGGCCACCGCACCTATGGTGCCGAGCAGGGTCGCCAGCACACCGGTGCGGACCGCCCGCCAATAACCGAACGGCCCCTCGGCAAGCTTCCTCGCATGGGCCATGGCCCCCACGGCACCGATAGGAGGAACGACCAACCACAGGACCGTCGTCGAGTACGAATATCCTCCATCCAGCATTCCGAGCCCCAGTTCGGCAAGAAGCCAAAGTAGATCCGCCACCGCCACGATCAGGCCCCACAGCACAGGTATCATGCTATCTCCGCATATTTGCACGCTATTCTAACACTTGGACACGACATGAAAACAACCGTTTTTCATCCAATCCACGTCGCGGCCGGCGCAAAGATGGTTTCCTTCGCCGGATTCGAAATGCCCATCCAGTATCCGAAGGGCATCCTGCACGAGCATAACGTCGTTCGTACTGGTGTGGGTGTCTTCGACGTATCCCATATGGGCGAGTTCGAAGTTCGCGGCGCCGATGCGCTGGCCATGATCCAGAAGATCACCGTCAACGACGCATCCAAGCTCGCACCCGGCAAGGCCCAGTATTCGGCCATGTGCTATGGCGACGGTGGCATCGTCGACGATCTCCTCGTCTATCATCGCGGCGATCATTACATGCTCGTCGTCAACGGTGCGAACGTCGAGAAGGACTGGAACTGGATCGTGGAGAACGCAGCGGAGTTTTCCGATGTCAAGCTCACCAACGAGAGTGACAACGTCCATCTTCTCGCCGTGCAAGGACCGAAGGCGATTGCCACCCTGAAGAAACTGACGGACGCCGATCTCGAGAACGTGGCCTATTATTCGTTCATCGACGGCACCCTGGCTGGCGTACCGATGATCATCTCCCGCACGGGCTATACTGGCGAACCGGGCTTCGAGCTCTACTTCCGTGGCGACTTCACGGCAGCCAGGAGCGTCGTCGATGCACTGTTCACGGCCGGTGAGGAATACGGTATCGAGTGGATCGGTCTCGGCGCGCGCGATACACTGCGCCTCGAGAAGGGCTACTGTCTCTACGGTAACGACATCGACAATACGACGAATCCCATCGAAGCAGGTCTCGGATGGATCACGAAGCTCGCGAAGGGGTCGTTCAACGGCAGCGGCGTCATCACGGCCACGAAGGAAGCCGGTCCTGCCCGCAAGCTCGTCGGCTTCGTCATGAAGTCCGAGAAGCTCATCCCCCGTCAGAACTATGAAATCGTATCCAATGGCGACGTGGTCGGAAAGGTCACGAGCGGGAACGTATCACCCGGCCTGAACACGGGCATCGGCCTCGGCTATGTCCGCGTCGATCTCGCAGCTCCCGGAACCGCCATCGAGATCAAGGCGCGCGGAACGACGTTCCCCGCAGAAGTCGCCAAGATTCCCTTCCTCTAAGCCAGAACGCAACCGCACTACGGTTCATCGATCGTTCCCGTCTCGGCGTCGTCTTCGACGACGTCGAGACGAACCGTCGTGGTACCGTGACGGATCATATCGAGATCCTTCGCGGCCTGTTTCGAAACGTCGATCAGACGCTCGTGCTTCCACGGCCCTCGATCGTTCACACGCACGACGACACGCTTTCCGTTACGAAGATTCGTGACGCGGACCTTCGTCCCGAACGGCAACCACCTGTGGGCACAGGTATAGTCGTCCATGTCGTAGTCCTCTCCACTCGACGTACGACGTCCGTGGAATTTCTCCGCATAGTACGAGGCCTGCCCTGTCTCGGCGTCACGCGTCATGCCGATCTTCGACAGGGTATCCGAAACCGTCTGCCCTGCCGCGATCTTTCCCGAACCGAGTTTCAATTGCGCCGTACGCAACGCGGCCTGCCGGCGAAGGTCGTCGACGATGGCGCTGTCGGGCGTGGCATCTCCGCCATTCATCCTGGCCGAAGCCTTGCGAAGACTGTCGCTCTTCATCCGTGCGATCATCGCCTCGACGCGAAGGCTGTCACTGCGCCTCCACAGGACGTCCCACACCTGCTTGAGACTGTCGGCCTGCCGCGTACGCTGCGATGGATCCTGGGCCGCGGCATACGTAGTAGCCACGACGATGGCCACAGCGTAGAGGGGTATACATCTGCATCCGGTCATGATGGAAGACATGCGGTTCCGTTCATAGGATCATAGGTGACGGGTGATCTGCCTGCGGCGCATCAGGTCGACGAGATCCCGCACCTGTTCGGCTTCGCCCCGTGGACATATCATGATGGAGCCTTCGGTTTCGACGACGATCAGATTGTCGACACCGACCAATCCGATCATGCGTCCCGTCGATCCGCTCACGAGGCAATTGGCCGTATTCACCGTCACCACGTTGCCTTCGATGACGTTGTTCTTGCCGTCCTTCATGAGCAGACGGTATAGCTCGTCCCACGAACCGACGTCACTCCATCCAAAGCTGCCTTCGACGACGACGACATTGTCGGCCTTCTCCATCACGCCGATGTCGAAGGAGATGGATCGTATCTGGCGATAGGTATTCTCGAGGACGTCAGGGTAGGTATCCTTGCCGATATGTCGTTCCAGTTGATGGAAGAGGGGGGCATGGTCGGGCATGTAGCGATCCACGGATTGCCGGAGAGCATGGATCGTACTCACGAAGATGCCGCTGTTCCATACGAAGTCCCCCGCATCGATGAAACGCTGTGCCGTAGCGGCATCGGGCTTCTCGGCGAAGGTATAGGCATGCTTGATATGACCCTGCAGCATCGGGTCCTCGGTCGCGACGTCCTCGCCCAGCTGGATATAGCCGAATCCCGTTTCCGGTCGTGTCGGCATCACGCCGATGGTCACGATGGAGGGATTCGACGCGGCGGCCACGTAGGCCCGATCCAGCGTCGCCTGGAAGTCCCGTACGTTGTAGATCATATGATCCGACGGGAAGGCGAACAGCACGACGTCGTCTCCGAAGCGTTCACGGAGCACCGTGGCCGAGAGGGCCAGAGCAGGCGCCGTATTCCGTCCGAACGGCTCGCGGATCACGTTGTCCGGCGGTATCACCGGCAACTGTTCCAGCACGTGCGGGGCCAGGTCGTCCGTCGTCACGACGAAGATGCGCTCCGGAGGCAGGAAGGGCATCAGCCGCATCACCGTATTCTGGATCATCGTACCGTCTCCGATGACGTGCACGAACTGCTTCGGTTTCTTCTCCGTACTCCGGGGCCACAGGCGTGCCCCAAGACCACCGGCCATGACGACAGCGATTGCATTCATTGAAGCTCTTCACGTGATGGACCAAGCACCGTCGAAGGCCGACCCGCAGGTCCGGCCACCCATTGCTGTCCCGAAAATTAGGACTTATGACATAAAGCAGACGATGAAGCCCCCGCAATCCTGTTTCCCGGGCACCTGTGTAACGGTGAAACAAACTCGCCGAACGACGTCTAAAAGCCATCCTTCAATCCGTATCTTTGCACCCTCATCAACTCGGAGTCCATCACATGAAGCGTCTTCTGCTTATTCTCCTTGCCGGAATCGTGGTAGGAACACCAGTATTGGCACAGGACGACAAGCTCGACGATCTGTCGTTCGAGGAAATGCCGCTCAAGGACGAGGCCATCCCCTATTTCGCAGTCGGTGTTGGCCCTGTCGTCACCTTCGGCTTTCCCGATCTCGCGGACGTCAACCGTGTGGGAGCGCAACTGGCGACGGGTTCGCAGACGGGCACCAGCGGCCTGTCCGACCTCAAGTCTCCGATGGTACTGGCCGGTGCGGAAATCTTCACGGCGATCGGCATCGTTCCGAATCTCCGCGTAGGATTCTCGTGGATCACAGGTAGCTCACAGGCAACGACCGACGTCACCGTCGGCGGCACGCCGGCGACCCGCACGCTCGAATACGGTCTTGGCCTGCGCACCATCCATATCGACTATGCATGGGTGCCGTTCAAGTCGTTCTCCGTCCTTCCCGGCGTAGGTCTGGGCTGGGGCACGCAGTCGATCAACTACTTCCAGGGCTTCAAGGGCTCGCGCGACCTCGGCAACTTCAACACGCCTCCGGACGTCTTCGCCCAGCTCGAACGCAGCATTCTCTACGTGGCTCCGCGTCTCAACGTGGAATACGCCCTCGCCCCCTTCCTCCTCGTACGTGCACAGGCCGGATATTCCATCCAGGCTTCGGGCAGTGACTGGAAGGGCAACCGCACGACGGTCATCACCGGCGTACCGGATGGCATCAAGGCACAGAACTTCTCGGCACAGATCGGACTCTTCGTGGGTCTGTTCAACTAGGACGCCCGGGCTCGTAGCTCAATGGTTAGAGCAGCGGACTCATAATCCGTTGGTTGCTGGTTCAAGTCCGGCCGGGCCCACATCACCGGATACATCGGGAAGCCGACCCATGCGGAACGGCTTCCCGTTCTTTCTTTCATGTACAGGTTTCGCAATCCGGGCTGGACGACCGGGTGCAATCCGTACCTACACCGGGTTGCACAGACGCTTGACGGCATGCCTGCGGGCACTTCGTTCGATTCGAACACGACCAGCGGCGTTGTTCTCCGGAGTCATTGACAGGCATCGCGTATGCTTTCATCGATAAGGTTTTGCTAAGGTAGTCCCTAGCTGCTCCTTCGCGAGATTGCTCGTGACAATACTACCATGATACCCCTCTTGCATAGCCGGCGTAGACGAGCCGGACGATAGATCATATCGGAGTATGGAGATCATCATGAAGCGAATTCACGTCCTGCTCATCGTCCTCATTCTGATGTCGGTATTCGGAATTCAGCGAATAAAGGCCCAGCCACTTCTACTGAGCCGGAATAGCGCCTATTCGGATTTCTATCGTGGACGGGATCAGACCATTACCTATACGCAAACACAGCTTGCGGTACGATATCATGGCAACGATGAGTGGCAGGTTCGCGACATGCCATATGATACCGCAAAGCCGATCTATGATGGAACTTATGTCTGCCATGCAGCAGCGGATACCATCCTGGTCGCACAGTATATACAGTACAATCCTCCAGGTGCATCGCTACGTATCGCCGTATTCAGATCGACGGACGGCGGCAGGACATGGACGGAGTTCTTCCGCCATCCAGCCGCAGGTGACAGCAACAATTGCGTACGATACATATCCGGATTTGTCGTCGTCTTCTATGAGGACGAACAGAATGTACTGCATGCGCTATCGGTCGACTCGAATGCCACCGTTCGTTCGCACCATGAGTTCGGAGCGGTACGTCTTGTCATCCCTCGATGGCTCCTACGCTCTCTGTACGTTCTACCAAAGCAGTGGAGGATACAGGATAGTCGTCGATACCAACGGCATCATCACGGCCATTCCCTTGCAGATGATGGACGTCGCATGGACGGAGGACGGTCCGGTCCCCTATTGGCGAGGTAACAATACGCTGACCTTCGACTATCCGTCGGGCCCTGTTACGATAGGCTTCGAGTTTCCGTTCAATCCCGAAGGTACTATCGCATTCTTCGACGGCAAGGTCTATTCGAGAGGCAGCATACCCTCACCGATCTACAAGGAAGCAGGGCTCCCTTGCGTATTCACGTGGGATACCAGCGGTACGATGCCAAGGGTACGATCGTTCGTCAGCGGTTGGCAGAACCCGACGATTCATAACGACACCATGACGTGGGGCAACTGGATAGGTATACAGTATGTCGTCAAAGGCATGAGCAACACCGTCCCCAGGAACTACGATCTCGGCTGGCTGGAACCACAAGTCTGCACCTGGATAGACAGCACCTTGTGCTATTATTCGGGGAAGGTCCTGTTCACTACCGAGCTGGCCTACGATCTCCAGTTCCTGTCCTTCACCGTATCCGATTCCATACGCAGGGCTCTGTCGATTCTCCCGTTCCGGCCGGGTACGCCGATCTTCGGTGTGGATGCGACAAGCGGCGGGAACGAACGCAACATACTGATCGGCCAGAACTACAAGAAGAACGTCATGGAGGTATTCGACATACGGCCATCGAAATCACCATCGCTCCTCTATGAAGGAGGCGAACTTATCCAATTCTGGTATCAGGCCAACGATACCGTCTGGTGCAATCGATACGGTGGTCTCTTCGTGTCGGTCAAGGGCCAGGCTTGGCGCCAGTTCGGAACGCTCGGTTCATTGTCGGGAGGTAATGTCTATTCGATGGCCCGATACATGGACAATCTGTACATGATAGCGGAAGGCCCGGGCTTCGGCAAAGACTCATCCGTGCTCCTGCGGTATTCCTTTCATCCCGATTCATCGAATCGCATGGACCGAATCATCGCGTGGAAGAACCCTTCATATGGAGCGTTCGCAGAGCTTGTCGCGATGGATTCGAGTCTGACGATTACCGGATTGCATGACAGCATCGCCCTCGCTACGACATACGATGGTCTCCACATCGATCATCCGAGGTTCCCGGGGCAGATAACGCAGCAGGGTAGAACCAGAGTGGTCATCCATCCTTTGACTCTCGGTTCCTACGAGATCGCCACAACGTCGGGGAGATCCCTGATCCCGGTCGATACGATATCCTTCCACCCCTATCGTACCATACTGGGTGCTTACCTCATGAACGGCAGTATAGCCATCGTCACCAACGAAGGTACATGGCTGTTCCCCTCCGCGCCGATGGGGACCATTACCAATGTAGCGGAATCGGAGAGCCCAGGAACTACCATGGGAAGACTTCGCCGTCACGATGCCATCGCCATCCGGCTGCCGTACGAGGTATCCGCCGTCTCCTCTCCATTCTTCCGGAACGTCGCCATCTATGACATCAATGGGCAGCTCGTATCGTCCGAAAACATCCCACCGGGCAACACCGGGTTCACCGTCGACGATCTCCCCAGGGGATCGTACTTCATTCACATATCCCAGCCGGACGGATTCGAAATCAGACACTATCTCGTCGAATGACGGGACCGATCCCCTATCCCGTCTCTCGCCCGATACATCTGCGATCGGATCTCTATTACTCCCATATCGACACAACCGACGGAGCACATATATGTCCATCATCCTGAATACGACGATGCTCATCGCACTCGTCATCGGTTCCATCGTCTTCGATACCGGTATACACGCCCAGCCCGCTCCACTCTGCGACAACAATCTACATCCTTCCATCTACTACGGACAGGATCGCATCGTAGCTACGACGAAGACCCAGTTGGCAGTGCTGCGTCATAGCGCGACGACATGGGAGTATCGTGACGCACCCTATCCTGTACGGTACTGGCGTCACTATGAATTCGGAGTCTACTATGCCAATAACGATACCGTGCTCGCATGGATGATCTATCTACCGAACGCCGGAGATCCGCGGAACATCCTGCAACTAGTGCGTTCCGTAGATGAAGGGCGAACGTGGACTCCATTCTACCGATCGGAATCCATCGACTACCATATAGGATTTGTTTCAGGCTATACGGTTCTACTCAAGTCCAGAGTACAGGATACATGCGCGGCCATGACCATCGACGACACGGGTACGATGCGATCCTGTCTACAGATTACCACTCCCTTCATCCACGGATATACGGCGGCACCCGATCACACATATCTCCTGTGCATGCACCACTATGACAACGTCGAAAACTACGACTACGGTAGCAGCATGATCACGGTGGATCGCGACGGCATACTGTCAAAGACCCTGCTCCACGGTTTCATCGATCCTGCCTGGACAGCCGAGGGACCAGTTGCCTATCGACGTGTGGAGGATCGTCTGATTCTGTACTACAGGAGCCGGCAGGACACTATCGCCGTTCCCACATGGTTCTCGACTCCCAATGGGTTTGCGCTCTTCGACAGTACGCTTTGGGCACAAGACGATCCGGGATGGAATCTGGAATCGAACACACCGATATTCACCGTCCAACGATGGAGGATCGGCGCCAAGCAACAGGATGTCAAAAGGTATCCGAGCTGCTGGGATCTGCCGTCCGTACGCAACGATAGATTAGTGTGGTGTGATTTCGACGGCCTCCGATACGTGACGAAGGACAGCGATCGCATCGACGTCGTACCGTATCCTGCCGGTTTCATCGCGCCTATATCGGTATCCTGGGCAGACGGATCGTTGTGCTACTATCTCGATCGTGGTCAACGGACGTCCGATGCTCCCAATACCTATCGACTGTTGGCCGTCGATCCAGACGATACGCTTCGCAGGAATCTTCATATTCTACCGTACCGCCTCCGTACCTCCTGCCTCGGATCGAGAACGGGACGCAATGGTACGGAGAGCTGTTCCCTGATCGACTATGACGATACGGCGCAGACGATACGGGTCTATGATCTCGCTCCCGGGAATGGAGCGACCCTGCGCTACGAGTATGAAGACAGCGCTGCTATCCAGTACTGGTATGAAGTCGCCGATACGACATGGTATTATCAGAACGGAGAGCTGTTCATGATGACTCCGGATCGCGAACGCCGGTCCTTGTGCACTCTACATACTGTCATCCGTGGCCCTATCGTATCCACGGCCTACTATCGTGGCGACCTCTTCCTTCTCGGGCGATCCGGCTACTATCCCTACGATTCTTCCTTCGTCCTGAAATGCTCATTCCGTACGAACACTACCGTTCATCTCACACGAATGTTCGCATGGGATTCTCCATCTTCAACCTCGGAGCGGCTTGTCGTCATGGATTCATGCCTCACGATTTCCGGTCTGCCGGACAGCGTCGACATCGGCACGACGATTGACGGTATCCGGTTCGATCGCCCGCCACTCTCTGACGTCATTACCCGCCAGGGACCGACGACCTGCCTCGTGCGACGTCTCGAAGAACGTGGGCGATATGAGATCAGCACCACGTCAGGTCGATCGCTGACCCCCGTCGATACGATATCCTTTCATCCCTATCGCACCATACTGGGCGCATATCTCATGAACGGTAGTATCGCCATTGTCACCAACGAAGGTACGTGGCTGTTCCCGTCTGTACCGATGGGAGTCATTACCGACGTAGCCGAATCGAACGGCCCGGGCCCTGCCGCCGGTGGACGGCGGCGTCACGATGCCATCGCCATCCGGCTGCCCCATGAGATACCCGTCGAATCCTCCTCGTCTCATAGACAAGCCAAGATATACGATATTCGTGGCCGTCTTGTTTCGACGCCGACCATTCCCCCGAACGCCGGCACGATCTCCATCCGGAATCTGGATACCGGTACATACGTCGTGATCATCCCTGATTTCGACGGTTCCGTCGTACGGACTGTCATGGTGGAATGACCGGCACGTACCATTTCCCCCACGGCCTCATGCCCTATTGAGCGAAAACCCTATCTTCCGCCCATGACGACGTCAACCATCACCTGTACGAACTGCGGCACGGTACTCCATATCGAGGACGTGCTCTCGCACGATATCGAAGAGCGTTTCCGCAAGGACTTCGAAGCGAAGGCCCTTGCCCTGGACGAGCAGGCACGGAACCGTCAGCGCGACCTCGAAGAGCGCGAACGCAGGCTTCAGCAGCAACAGCAGGAATCCGAAGCCATCATCGGCAAGCGGGTCGATGCAGAACGCGAGAAGCTTCGCCTCGAAGCCGTGGCCACCGCACGCAAGGAACAGGAAACGACCCTGCAGGCACTGAACCTCGAGATCGATCAGGCACGCACCGAGAATCAGCGTCTGAAGCTGCAGGAAGTGGAGATGCTCCGCATGCAGCAGCAGATGAAGAGGCAGCAGGACGAGATGGAGTTGACGATCCAGAAGCGTGTGATGCAGCAGCAACAGGAGTCGGAAGAGCGCATCCGCCGGAACGAGCACGAACGCTTCGAGCTCGAGAAACGGGAATGGCAGAAGCGCTTCGACGATCAGACGCGCCTCATCGAGGAGATGAAGCGCAAGGCCGAACAGGGCTCCATGCAGCTTCAGGGCGAGGTACAGGAACTCGCCATCGAGGAATATCTCCGTCAGAATTTCCCCTACGACACCATCGAAGAGATCAAGAAGGGCAGCTACGGGGCGGACTGCGTCCAGATCGTCTCCTCGCTCCGCGGCGAGGAATGCGGACGCATCTACTACGAGTCCAAACGCACGAAGACCTTCGATGCCAAGTGGATCGACAAGTTCAAGACCGACATGCGGGCCAAGGGAGCGGCACTGGGCATTCTGGTGACCGAGGCCATGCCACGCGACATGGACCGATTCGGCAACGTCAACGGCGTATGGGTCTGTTCCTTCGGCGAATTCAAGGCCCTGTGCTACGTCCTTCGAGACATGATCGTCCGCATCCACGAAGCATCCTCGGCACAGGACAATCGTGGCGACAAGATGGCCATGCTCTACGACTATCTTACGGGCAACGAATTCCGCATGCAGATCGAAGGTATCGTCGAAGGCTTCACGCAGATGCAGGACGACCTGGAATCGGAGCGCCGTGCCATGGAACGCTTGTGGAAACAGCGCGAAAAGCAGATCCAGAAGGTCCTTCTCAACACCACCCACCTCTATGCCTCCATCCGCGGTATCGCAGGAAATGCGATCGGCACGATACGTCAACTCGAACTTCCAGGGTCGAGCGACGTACAATAGCAACCACGATGTCGTCGTTGTTGTCGTAGGAGACCATACATGATGAACGAACACATGCGGACGAGACGCCCCTTCCTTCGCCTTCTGGCCACGGCCCTGCTGACTCCATTCCTCATCGCCGGTGTAGGGGCGGGAGACGATTCGTCGGCGATGCGCTACGTCCCAAACGATGCCTTCGGCTTCGGCGAATACCTAGAGTACAACGTCGGCTACAAGTTCATCAGTGCCGGCAAGGCCTCGTTCACCGTTGGCAAGGAGCCGGTAACCGTCAACGGACGCAAATGCTACGACATCCGGTTCGACGTGGCCTCCCTCAAGAGCCTGGAGTTCCTGTACAAGGTCCGTGACCGCTACCGTACGATCGTCGACATCGACGGCGTCTTCCCCTGGAAGTTCGAGCAGCATATCCGCGAAGGAGGCTTCTCCAAGGACTTCACGGCGAGCTTCGATCAGGTAACCCACAGCGCAGTCACGACGGAAGGCACGTTCCCGATTCCACCCTTCGTGCACGACATCGTGAGCGCCTTCTACTACATCCGCACCTTCGATCTCAAGAAGTACAAGGCGGGCGACGTGATCTATCTGCAGAACTTCTTCGACCGTGAGACGCACGACCTCCAGGTCAAGGTCCTCGGCCGACAGAAGGTCACGGTGGAAGCCGGCGCCTTCAACTGCGTCGTCATCGAGCCCATCATCAAGAGCGGCGGCCTCTTCAAAAGCGAGGGCCGTATCCTGATATGGCTTTCGGACGATGACCGCAAGATTCCGGTCAAGGTCAGTACGAAGATCCTCATCGGCAGCATCGACGCCGAACTGACGAGTTACAAGGGGCTGCGTGGACCACTCACGGGCCGAACAGGAGATGAATGATGCGAACAGGATTCGTGATGTCGACCCTCGCTGCTGCAATATGCACCGTGCCCGCCTTCTCGGGGACGCCGTCGACGATTGACCGCTTCGAACAGCGATACCACGGCATGAAGGCCATCCGCTGTACGTTCCAGGACGCCTACGGTACCTCGGGTACGCTGCAGGCCGTGAAAGGCGGCAAGTACAGGGTTACACTACCCGACAGAACCATCGTCTGCGACGGCCGCACGGTATGGAACGTGACGCCTTCGCAGAAGAACGTCATCATCAACACCTACAGGCACGACGCAGAAGATCTTTCACTCGAGCGCATCTTCTTCGGGGTGATGACGGTATACCGTCCGGCTCTCGTCCGCGACTTCAAGAACAGGCAGACGGCCGTCATCAAACTCCTTCCTCCGGCCGACAATGCGAGGATCGCCGGCGTACGTTCGCTCGACATCGAGCTGGATGCATCCATGCACGTACGTTCCGTGAATGTGACCGACGATATGTCGACGACGAAGTGGACGATCACGGCGCTCACGCTGGATCCGGCCATGAACGCATCGAGCTTCACCTACAGCGTTCCACCGGGATGGGAAGCGATAGACCTGAGGTAGAAGTTCGAATCCTGTATCGCGTCCGGCGTACTGCCGACAGGAAGTGACGGTTCACGATGCCGGAATATTCACATCCCGTTTCCGTATCGCGTCGGGACGATCCCGGAATCGTCTCCGGAGCATATCCGGTATAGCACACCAACACCATGACCACCCTCTGGGGAATAGTCGTACCCTGGTTCCTCTCACGGGTCCGTCGGCCCCCCTCATCGACGTCTCGAGGGCCGTCAGTAGCAACGTTCGCGGGCTTCCTTGCGTATCTCCGCGTCCGCTGTCATGTAGCGACACTCATCACATGCCATGTCGAATGGCACGCATCGGGTATCGGGCGTGGATCCCGACGTAAGCCGTCGGGCGAAAGCATCCTCCAGTACGCCATCGCCAGGGTGTCTTCGTCTTCACACCGGCACCCGTGATCGTCGCGAGGCGACTCATCGGATAGAGGACTTCCCTGTTGTCGTCATCTGATTCCCACTGGTGGTCTGTCTCTTCAACCTGCCTGGCTTGTTTCCCGAAAACAAAAAGGCCCGCCATTCCTGGCGGGCCTTTTCGCTTTATATGCTGTCCGGCTTACTTGACGATCACAACTTGTTGCGATGCGTTGAAGCGCTGTGCCGAAATCGTGTAGAGGTAGAGGCCCGGAACGAGGTTCAGTTGCGTGGCGTTGAATTCGATGCGGTGCTGACCGGCATCGACCATGCCATTGACGAACTGAGCGAGTTCGCGACCGAGAACATCCGTCAGCACGATACGAACATGTTGCGTGGAGGGCAGCGTGTAGCTGAAGGACGTCTCACCCATCGTCGGGTTCGGCGAAGCCATGCCGAGAACGTAACCGTCCTGAGCGACTTCACCTGCGACACCTACCGTTACGCTACCTTGAGCCTTGTCGGACGTTACCGAGCCGCAACCGTTCGTCACGACGACGTGGTAGGAACCCGTATCGGCACCGACTGCAGCGGCGACCGTGTACGTAGCACCCGTTGCGCCAGGGATGGCGACGTCGTCATGATACCATTGATACTTGAGTGTATCCGAACCCGTGACGACGACCGTGAAGGAGAGTTCAGCACCTTCGATGACGGCCTGGGACGTGGGTTGCGTGGTGATGGCAGGAGCCGTGTGGACGGTGACGTCGACGGCATCGCTCGTTACCGTACCGCAGGCATTCGTCACGATGACCGTGTAGGAACCAGCGTTGTCCGTCGTAGCGGCTGCCACGGTATACGTAGCGGTCGTTGCGCCAGGAATGGCCGTCGTGCCCTTCATCCATTGATAGGCGACGTTCGTACCGGTAGCTGTCGTGCTGATGTTGATCGGAGCGCCTTCGCAGACCGTGACGGGCGTGGGCTGTGCCGTGATGGCAGGAGCCGAACCGACGGTGATGGCGATGGCGTTGGAGATCACTTCCGTACCCGTAGCGAGGAACGTGGCGACGCACGTATACTCACCATCGTTGGCGGCGTTGGCATCCGTGATCGTGAGCGTCTTCGACGTAGCGCCGAAGATGGCGACGTTGTTGCGATACCATTGGTAACCGAGTTGAGCATCCGGCATGACGACGCATTCGAGGACGATGTTACCACCGACGCAAGGCGTGGGCGTTGCCGTCGAAGCGAAGACCGTCGGAACGAAGAGGCGAGCGACCTTCGACGTCGTCGTACCGCAGTAGCCGGTGACTTCGACGACGTAGGTGTCCATCGTATCGGCATCCTTGACGTCACGGATCGTCAGCATGGACGAGCGCGTTCCCGAGATGCGGGAATCGTCGTTGATGACCGTATCCTGATACGCGACTGCCGTCGGATTCCAGAAGCGCTTCTTCCACTGATACGTGGGGACGAAGTTGGCCGGCGAACCGATGGCTTCAGCAGCGACTTCGAGCGTGACGCGGCCGCCGAGAACGACGGGCTGCGACTTGGGCTGAACCGTGATCTGCGTTTCGCGAACGACGATCAGACCAGCTTCTTCCGAAACTGCCGATACCGTCGTCGTACCGTCGGAAGCCTTCACGACGACCGTGTAGACACCGCTGGCATTGTAACCGACGTTATTGAAGGCAAGGATTGCCGACGTCTTGCCGACGAGATCGATGCCGTCCTTCTGCCATTGATACGTTACCGTCGCACCCGGCGTCACGTCAGCGATAGCGATGAGCGTGAAGGATTCGCCAGGGCAGGCGTAGCGGCTTTCGGGCTGTTGAACGAAGCGGATGGAGGGCGAAACTTCATCGGCGCCCATATAGGGCTTGTGACGAACGTCGCCATCGATATCCGTCGGAACTGCGGGGAGAATCGTATTCGAGCCCCAGAGTTCGCCCTGGATCTGCAGAAGGTGAAGATCGGCGCCACCGATGAAGTTCACGGCGACAGAAACCGAGTTGTTCTCACGCGTCGTTGCGGTGCGCCACGAAGCGAGAGGATTCGGACCTGCATTGCGTACGACGGCGGCGTTATCGAAGAAGCCGATGTTCGCGCCGGTCGTCATGAGGTCGTTGAAGTCGGCAACGTTCAGCGGATGATTCGTAGCCGTGAACGGCGTAGCCGAGTTGTTGGCGACAACGACGGCAGGACCTGCACCGGTACCCATGCCGAAGTTGTGGAAGATGTTGTTCAGCGAACGGATACCGGCATTCGGATACGTTACGCGGTCGGCAGCCACGTAGAGAGGCGTCGAGACGACTTGCGACACCGTGAGGTTCACGGAGTTGTGATACACGTTGGCGCGATAGTCGTTGTTACCGGCGAAGTAGATACCGAAGGCGCGGCCGTCACCCGTGATGGCGACCATGTTGTTCACGACGTTGACCAGCGAGGTGTTCGTCGGATCGTTGAGGATACCGAGGCCGACCTGGCCGGAGATGACTGCCATCGAGATGATGTTGGCACGGATCGTACCGCCGCTGCCGACGTTGGCGATGGCGATCTGCTGACCCGTGGTACCACCCGTCGACATCGTGATCTTGTTATTCTCGATGAGAAGACCGGAGCCGTAGGACTGGATACCGATGGCATTGACGTCCGTCAGCGTGTTACCGCGGAAGACGAGACCGTTGCCGATCGGCGAGTTGTCTACATAGGCACCGTTGACGTGCTCGAACGTACAGCCTTCGACCAGCAGGTTCGACATCACGCCGAAGTTGCTGATGGCATAACCGTTCAGGCCGATGTTGGAAGCGACACCCTGGAACGTCACGTTGCGGAAGGTCACGTTGTCGACCGAACCGTAGACGTGTGCCGTCCATTGTGCACCCGAAGCGTCGTCGACATCGAACTTGATGCCGTCGAACGTCAGGTTGTCCGCATCGACGAGACCGACGATGTAGCCTTCTTCGAGTTCCGTGTAGTTCGAACCGTAGTTCTGGACGGTGTGCGTGAAGACGACGTCGCTGGCAGGATTCTGCTTGCGGAACGTGATCTTGTTGGCACCCGTGGCGCCGTTGATCGCTTCGAAGGGAAGCTGCTCGGCATAGGTACCGGGCCATACGTTGACCGTCACGTTACCGTTGATACCGGCGACGTTGAGGTGACGGATGACGTCGCGAGCCGTACCGAACGTGCCGGCGCTGCCGGTCTGGGCGAGGTTGAGCGTACCTGCGACACGGGGTGCGAGATATGCCGAGACTTCGTCGTTGGAAGGATTGGCATCTGCGACACCGTTCGGCGCGAGCGTAGCGGCCGTGATGGTGTTGAACGACAGTGCACCGAGGTTGACGTTACCGATCGTGATCGTCGCTTCACCGTTCGGCGCGAGAGCCGGTTGCGGATAGTAACGGACCGGCGTCTGCGTCACACCGTTCACACGCCAGTTGATCACGACACTGTCGAGATTGTTGGCGCCGAAGTTCTTGACGCGGATCTGGACTTGTTGCGACGTGTTGGCATTGAACTTGGCCGACGGATTCACGACGGCGATGACCGCGGCGTCGTTGTTCAGGTTGGCGATGTTCGGACCGACACGGCGGACCCACGAGTAGGTCGTCCCCGAAGCGGGTGCCCAGTTCTTCTCGAAGAACGACGGTACGGCCGTAGAGGACCAGTGTGGCGTCGTCGGCGTGTTGCGATCGTAGTCGACCGACAGACAGTTGACATCACTGTCGTCCAGACCGCGAAGGCCGATTTCGGCACCGACGTAGTTGACCACGTTCATGGAACCGTACACGATATCGACCTGGTTGCTGCCTTCCGACAGGCGAACCTGGAAGTTCAGGCGATCCTGCGAGGCACCACCCGAAATCCAGCGTGCGACGTTGCGCCACTGAACCGTGAGTACACGGTTGGGAGCTGTGCCCGTCTGAACGTACGAAACGCTCGACACACCGTTCACCAGGATGAGGTCGTTGGAGAACGGAGCGATGGCACCCGTATATCCGGCACCATCGGACAGAGCGTTATACCCTGTGTAACCGGCATCGAATGTCAGACTACCGTTGGTACCAACGAAGACCGACGTGTAATCCGCATTGGCGAAACGGAATGAGAACCCGATCGGAATCGATGTCGATACATCGTCCGCCGTGCCCGTATGAACGGTGGTTCCGCCCGTAATTTCCGTATACGTACCCTGTGATTTCTGGTACGAATAGTTGGTCGTCGAGGCTGATGCTGAGGTTACCCCCACAATCAGCGCCGCAACGAGCAACGATACACATCCTGTAACGTTGCGAAGCATAGCTCCTCCACTGTTGAATTGATGAATTTGCCTTGTCTTTTTTATCATGTTTGGGTCTTTGTCGGTGATCGTTCCGTACAGTTCGCACACACTACGCGCACCTCGGCACGAAACCGGAGTAAAGCGCAAAGATAGCAGGAGTTTCCATGTTATCAAATCCTGAACTGGCTCGACCTCACAGGAACTCCCTATGTTCCAGGGCGATAGCCTGACGATGTGTAAAGAATATTTCACACCTCGACGGTGCATTCGCTCCATTATTCACAATGCTGTCTTTAGCAAAAGGCGCACCAACTTTTTCCACATCGACGTCGAACCTGTACGAGTCGATGGAATCAGCGGATCAACGGATCGACGATCGCCCGCTGCCATGGCTTCATCGCGAGGCCACCGGCCGTGGTACGGACCAGGCTCTTCCATCGCGGCTGTTCGGTCAGGGCGGCGAGTACTCCGTTGGCGACGGACGCGAGACGACCATTGGTGCTCCACAACGCATCGATCATGTTGGCGGCACTCGACGGCGTGAGCATTCCCGTGCGCTTGACGGCCTGCATGGCATTCTGCCGCGTCATGAATTCCCATGACGGTCCGCAGAGGTCGGCCAGTTCATCGTAGGCTGCCATGTCGCCGTCGGAAGCCGGCACTTCGAGTCGGGCGATGCGTACACGCTCGTGCATACCGCGCTCGCCCTTGATCGCATCGAGGAAGATCGCCTTCTCCGCAGGGAATGATGCGCAGAGACGCTGACAGGCCTGCTGGACGATGGCATAGGACGAGTCGTGCAGGAGCGCGGCGGCGGCGTCCTTGAGCACGGCAGGTACGATGCCGTAGGCACCGAGAGCGGCGGTACGGACGTTCACGTCCTTGTCCGCGTATCCCATGGCGACGATCTTCCACGCGCCGGGAAGTCCCATGGCCGCGGCCTGCTGTATGGCTTCCGTCTTCATGGCATGGTACGTTTCGTTCTTCATCACGTCGGCGAGCAGGTCGAGACGTTCTGCCTCCTTCGACGTATCGCCGCGCATCGCCTCGAGCGCATCGTATCTGTCGATCATCAGCGGCGCGCGCTTGAGCTGGGCGATCTTCTCTTCCCACTTCCTGTGGAAGGTGACCTTCTTCATCACCTGGCTTCCGGGATCGAAGAGCACGAAGTCGATATCCTTGCCCTTCGTGTTCGGTACGTCGATCGTCGTACGCTGCCCATCCACCCAGGCTCTCTCGGAATCCTTCGAACCGTTGGTGTAGTGGACTTCCACGACGATGGGCATCCTGAAGTATCCGGTGAGTTCGTCGACGGGATGGATCTGTTCGACGTCGACGGACGTGACGTTCCCGCCGTCACGCGCACGCTCCGAATATGAGACCTTGTAGTGCGGTTCGCCACCGCGATAGAGCCATTGATCGAAGAACCAGTCCGGCGTTATGCCGAGCGTGTCCTGGAAGGACAGATAGAGATCGTTGGTCTCGACGTTGCCGTAGGCATGACGTCGCAGATAATGGGTGATGACGCGGCGGACCTCGTCTTCGCCGAAGACGTATCGCATCATGTCGATCACTCCCGCACCCTTCGGATAGATACGTGCCGTGCCCGCATTCGGATGGACGATCGGGAAGCGATCCTTCTCGGATGCCGTGAGGGCACTGCGATGCAAGCCCCGCCTGCTCCACTGGTAGGCATCCTCACCCTGCGTCTCGCGCGTGAACAGATGCGGATAGAACGTGGCGAAGCTCTCCTGCAGCCAGATCGACTTCGGACTGCGTCCGGTGATGAGATCGCCGAACCATTGGTGCGTGAGCTCGTGTACGTTCACACCGACGTATGACCGGTCGAGGAATCCACGTGCATCGACATGGAAGAAGTCTCCGAAGACAGTAGCCGTCGTATTCTCCATGGCACCGAAGACGTAGTCGGCCACGGGAACCTGGCTGTACGATTCCCACGGATACGGAATGCCCGTTTCACGTTCGAGGAAGTCCATCGCCTCGACGCTCATACGATAGGTAGGTTCGATGCGGTCCGGATAATCGGGATAGGAATAGAGATAGAGCGGTACGCCGCTCGCGGCACGACGTTCCGTAATGTCGTACATGCCGACCGCGATCATGAGCAGGTAGTTCGCATGTGGCCTCGTCATCCTGTAATGCCATGTCTTCGTTCCATCGCCGTTCACCACGGCGTCCACTCTCGTACCGTTGCTGAGAACCGCATAGGCCGAGTCGAACGTGACGATCGTTTCCGTGATCATCTTGTCGTTCATGTCGTCGTACATCGGAATCCAGTGACGGTTGTCCGTGGCCTGGCCCTGCGTCCATATCTGGCGGCGCATGCGCCGCGTGGTGTCGTTCCAGCCGATGAAGTAGAGTCCCTTGCGCGGCGCGGCCTGATAGGTGAAGGACACACTGTCCTCGGCATCCCAGCGCAGCGGAGGCTCAGGATAGACGACGACCGTGGTGTCCGTGGAGCGAAAGCGTACCGGCCTGCTTCCGAGCGTCGCCTGGAAGATCTCGATACCGACGGCATCGAAGACGATGGAATCCACTCTCCTCCACAGCGTACGGAAAACGTGCGTCACCCTGCCCTTGACGATTCCGGCCGGTGCGTCGAACTTCACGTCGACCGTCATGCGCTGGATGTCGACCGGGTGTTCCCGTGGTTCCGATCCGGGCTGGACGAGATGGGTGGTGGTATGGATGAAGGGCGATTGTGCCAGGACGTGAAGACCGCCGTAGACGAGGACGAGGAGCACGAGAAGCGTACGATACATACCGTTCCACAGGTGATGGGGCACGATGAGGACATGAACGGCAAAGATAGAAACATCGAAGGCTGGCCTGACATCGTATATTCGGCGATGCTCGTCTCACTGATCATGGTCATGGTCGGCGGTGCCGTAGGAAGCGCCCTGCGCTTCCTCGTCGGACTCATGATACCGACGTCTCCCGGTCACGTTCCCGTGGCCACGCTGATCATCAATCTCGCGGGGAGTGCCGTTCTCGGCGCCATCTCCATGCTGTCCGCCCGCTACGATCTCGTCTCGAAGGATATGGCCCTTCTGCTCGGCACCGGCCTGTGCGGAGGCTTCACCACCTTCTCCACGTTCTCCGTCGAACTGATGATGCTCGTCGACGTCGACCGATACGTCGTCGCAGCCCTCTATCTTGTCGCGAGTACCGTCGGCGGCATCACGGCCGCCTTCGCCGGGGCTGCCATAGCCCGTATGGCTGCTTCCTGAGCAGTAACGCATTTCCTAACCATCGTTATGAATGGGGATACCATGGACTTCGTGAAGATCTGGGAACAGGTTCAGCCTATCATCATCCAGTATTCTCTTCGTGTGATCGGCGCCATCGTCGTATGGGTCGTGGGCCGATGGGTCATCTCCCTCATCGTCAGACTGCTGCGACGCGCTCTGATGGCACGCGAGGTGGACCCGACGTTGCAGAAGTATCTCGGCTCCATCGTCAGCGTCGGCCTCAACGTCCTTCTGGCCATCGCCATCCTCGCCCAGTTCGGTATCGAGACCACGTCCTTCGCGGCACTGATCGCAGCCGCGGGCCTGGCCATCGGTACGGCATGGGGCGGACTGCTCGCCAACTTCGCCGCAGGAGCCTTCCTCCTCGTCCTTCGCCCGTTCCGCGTCGGCGACGTCATCGGTGCGGCAGGCACGGTCGGCGTAGTGGAAGAGATCGGACTGTTCGCCACGACGCTCATGACGCCCGACGGCATACGGACCTTCATCGGAAACAACAAGCTGTTCGGCGACAACATCCAGAACTATACGGATACACCATATCGCCGTATGGAACGGACGATGCAATTGGCCAACGGGGTGGACGTCGATGATGCCATCGAACGCCTCGGCAAGGCCGTCGCCGCCATCCCGGGCGTTCTCGCACAACCCGCACCACTCATCGGCGTCAGCGACTATACGCTCTCGGGCCCCGTGCTGTCGATCCGCCCATACTGCAAGCCCGCAGACGCACTGGCCGTACAGGCCTCGATCAACGAGGTCGTACGCCGCGTCTCGAAGGAAGCCGGATATCCCGCACCCGAAGTAGCCTACGTCGTCCGCCAGGCCTGACCATGATGCTCGTCCGACTCATCGCCTCCCTGCTTCCGATGCTCGTCATCACGACGGCATGTGCCCAGCGGCACGAGGAAAACGTCGTACCGCCCCCTTCACGTTCATCCAACACATCGTCAACGACAATGTCAACGCAAACGCTCGATACGGCCACCCTGGGTGGCGGTTGCTTCTGGTGTATCGAAGCTGTCTACCAGCGCCTCGACGGCGTCACCTCCGTCGTCAGCGGCTACAGCGGCGGCTCGGTACCGAATCCCACGTACAGGATCGTCGGTCAGGGCAACAGCGGCCATGCCGAAGTATGCCAGATCACCTTCGACTGTTCGAAGGTATCGTTCTCGGACGTCCTGCACGTCTTCTTCTCCGCACACGATCCCACGACGCTCAACCGCCAGGGCAACGATGTCGGAACGCAGTACCGGAGCGTGATCTTCTACCACGACGACGAGCAGAAGAAGATCGCCGAGGACTATATCGCCCAGCTCGAGGCCGCGAAGACGTGGCCCGATCCGATCGTCACGGAGATCAGTCCCTTCACGGTCTTCTACAAGGCCGAGGACTATCACCAGAACTACTTCAACCAGAACGGTTCACAGCCGTACTGCGCCTTCGTCGTCCGCCCCAAGGTCGAGAAGTTCATGAAGCAGTTCAAGGACAGGGTCAGGCAGTAGATCCGGATCGGAACAGAACGGCCGGTGCCGCAGTGAGAACGTTCGACCATCCACCGTGTATGGACCATATCGGTGATTCATCCTCCAACCGGGACTATCGTATGCGTATTCTCGCTATCGCCCTCATGCTGATCGGCGGCATGATGTCGCTCCATGCCCAGACGGGATGCTGCGCGACCTCGTCCGTAGCTTCCTTCGCCGCCTTCGCCGAAGATCCGACGTTCCGGGATATGCATCCCGACCCTCTTCCCTATTCGCACCAGAGCGACGGCAAGATGGTTTCGGTACCCGTACCCGGCAGCACAACGGCGACCGCCTATCGTGTGGAATCGCACGAGCCGTCCACCCAGTACGTGCTGGTCTTCCACGAATGGTGGGGGCTCAACGGCTACATCAAGAACGAGGCGGACAGGATCGCGGCGTCGCTCAATCACAGAGCGACGGTGATTGCCGTGGATCTCTACGACGGCAAGGTCGCCACCACACGCGACCAGGCAGCACAGTACATGCAGGCCGGCTCGGAAGAACGCTCACGTGCCATCATCGATGCCGTCATCGCTTCCTGCGGTCCTACCGCACGGATCGCCACCATCGGATGGTGCTTCGGCGGAGGCTGGTCCATGCAGGCCAGTCTCGCAGCGGGTGACAAGGCCGCGGCATGCGTCATCTATTACGGCATGCCGGAGTTCGACGTCGAGAAACTGCGCAAGCTTCAGGCTCCGGTGCTGGGCATCTTCGCTGCCAGGGATAAATCCATCACCCCCGACGTCGTCCAGCGATTCGAGAAGGCGATGTCGCTGGCAGGGCGCTCACTGACCACGAAAACGTACGACGCCGATCATGCCTTCGCCAATCCGAGCAATCCGAAGCACAAGGTCGACGATACGAAGGATGCCTACGAGCTGACGATCGACTTCCTCAGGAAGAACCTTCTATTGTAGTGCCATTGCTTTCATGGGAACTTCCCTTCACTCACGATGCGATCTTATTCGTCGATCTTTGCACTCTGCTAGCGGATACCTACCATAGTGGCTCGCTCATGGTCCATTGATTCAGGTATATTCGCGTCGGCTCCATTCATACCGGCAATGACTGGAACCGCCGACTCTGGCCATGATACCGCAGACATGACGACAGCCGAAGACTGATTCCACTGGAGAAAAACCATGATCCGCACGATACGCGTAGACGGGTTCAAATCTATTTCCTCGATGAACATAGAACTGGGACGCGTAAACTGTTTTATCGGAGCGAATGGTGTCGGCAAGAGTAATATTCTTGAAGCGATCGGTGTACTCGGTGCGGCAGCGAACGGGGTCGTCGATGATGAAGCATTGCTCCGCCGTGGTGTTCGCCCCGGCTTGCCGAAATTGTATAAGACATCATTCAAATCGGTCAGGACGCCGGCCCATATTGGGCTCACCGCTGAAGGCGAGCGGCATGAACTGTACCGGGTTTCACTCTTGAATCCATTGAAGGCACCTGAACCCAAGTGGTCGTTCAAAACTGAATTACTCTCGGTTGGTGCGGATGAAATCATATCGAAGGGCGTACGCAACCGAAAGAATCTAAACCCTGAAGCCGGGCTTGCAGCGCTACGCCTCGTGGATCTCGACCCGGACAACGCTGCAGCACAACTCATGTCGAGACTGCAGAACTATGCCATCTACTCGCCGAATACTCCAACGTTACGTGGCATGGTTTCCGACCCGCAATCTCGCATACCTGTAGGTCTATCGGGCGGACAACTCGCAGAAGGTTTCGCCGATCTTCGGCACGCACTGTCGGCAGCACGGGACAAGAATGGCACGGAATGGGAGGAGCGTTTTTCGGATCTCCTGGATCTGATGGACTGGGTAGGAAATATCGAGGCAACCAGTCAGGGCGCATCGTTATTATCACCGTCCGTTGCTCGGACTAGAGAGATGCTCAAGTTCACGGATCGTTTTATGCAGCAGAGCAGGAACGAACTGACGGCATACGATGCCAGTGAGGGCGCGCTGTATGTGCTGTTTTGTGCACTCCTATGCCTATCGCCCAAGGCACCTTTGTTTTTCTCTATCGACAACATCGACCAGGCATTGAATCCACGCCTGGCCATGCGTTTGACACAGAAACTATCAGGTTGGCTCCGGCCCCTGAATCCGTCGGTATCCAATGGTCCAATGAAACAACTCCTGTTCACGACGCATAATCCCGCTGTACTCGATGGGTTGAACCTTGGAGACCCTGAAATCCGGCTCTTCGCGGTTGAGCGCAACAGCAATGGTCACACGTCCGTGCAGCGAATCCAGATGACGTCAGAACTAGCTGAGAGGAACAAGGAATTCCCACTTTCACGTCTGTGGCTCATGGGGCATCTTGGAGCTGTACCCAATGTCTGAGCTTCGAATAGCCCTCGTTGCCGAAGGGCCGACGGATCACATCATCATAGAAGCTGCATTGAAGGCGATCGTCGACTGTCCCTTCATACTCACTCCGCTTCAGCCCGAACCGACCTATCTCGATGGAGGAGGAGGGACGTCTGGCTGGTGCGGTGTTGTCAAATGGTGTCATGCAATTGGCCAGAACCATCACGGTCCTCTCGATTCACATCCATTGCTTTCTCCAATGCCTTTTGACCTCATCATTCTGCAGATCGACGCCGATGTCGCCGACAAGACCTACGATGATTGTTCACTCTCCGTTTCCGCTGGATGGAAATCGTTGCCCTGCCCTATGCCTTGCCCGCCATCTGTCGGCACATGCGATGAATTGCGACAAGTCGTAACGAGCTGGCTTGGCCCGGTAACTCCTGGCCCTAAGACAATCATATGCATTCCATCAAAAGCAACCGACACCTGGTTACTGGTAGCCATTCTCGGTAACCCCGAAGCCGATATCGAATGCGTACCGAAACCGGATGAAAAGCTAGGACAATTACCCAAGGCCCAAAGGATTAAGAAGACAAAGCGGAACTATTTCGCTAATGCCGATACGATTACAAAGCGTTGGTGTACCATTACCTCACACTGCTCGCAGGCCCTTACTTTTCAACTGAATGTTCAGCAGATTGTCGGGCGTCATTGTCCCCCTATTTCATAGAGAAAGACTGAACGATACCAATTCCATTCTTTCGTTTGGTTTCCATTAGCAAAATCCGTGCTATTTTTTGCACGGCATGATTCTCCTCGACCATCTCCTCATCGACGAAGCCATCCTCCATTCGTCGTTCGCTTGTGATCTCAAGCAGTGCAAGGGCGCGTGCTGCACGCTTCCCGGTGGCGCCGGTGCGCCGGTCGCCGATGGCGAAGTCGACGATATGTATGCGGTGATCGACCAGGCCCTTCCCTACCTTTCCGAGCGCTCGCGCGCCATCCTGAAGGAAAGGGGTCCCATCGAAGGGCATGCAGGGTCGTACGCGACCGTATGCATCGATGACAAGGACTGCGTCTTCGTCTATCACGAGGACGGCGTGGCCAAGTGCGCCATCGAACGCGCATGGCTGAACAAGGAAACGTCCTTCCGCAAACCGCTCTCGTGCCACCTCTTTCCCATCCGCGTCGCCAACTTCGGCGGCCCCTATCTGCACTACGAGCAGTTCGACGAATGCCAGCCTGGCCGCGACCTCGGTGAACGCATCGGTCTGCCCCTCATCGTCGCCCTCAAGGACGCTCTCGTCCGCGCATACGGCGAAGAGCTCTACGAACGGCTGCTGACGATGGCTCGTGACGAAGAGGACACAGCATGAAACTTGGTATGAACCTCACTGCATCACTGCAGCAGACCCTCACGCCGCAGCAGATACAGTACCTCAAGCTCCTTCAACTGCCGACATTGCAACTGGAACAGCACGTCCGCGCCGAGATGGAGAACAATCCCATGCTCGAGGAAGCGCTGGCCGACGAAGCCGGCGAACGATCGCCCGATTCCCCATCCGAGCCCGAACTGGACCCCGGTACCGCACCCATGATGTCGGAACCCGCACCCATCATCGACTCGACGAACGAATCCACCGATCAGGTGTCGGCCGAAGACTACGATCCGAAGGACGCCTTCGAGTTCTACAAGCTGATCTGGGGCGAGGACCCGTCGGCCGGACGTTCGTCCGACGGACGTACGGGTGACGAGGAAGACGATGGTGAGGGATTCCAGTTCCGCAACGAAACGTCGTTCGAAGAAGACCTCATCGAACAGCTCCGCTTCCTGCCGATCAGCATCGAGGAACGACTGCTCGGAGAGTACATCGTCGGCAACGTGGACACCGACGGCTATCTCCGTCGCGATCTCTCCGAGATGGTCGACGAAGTGAATGCCTCGATCGCCGAACACAACCTCGCCCTGCAGGCACCCGCCCTGCTCGGGACGATGATGTCGGACATGGACAGTGCGATCATCGATGGCGTCGACCATACGCTGCAGCCTCTGTCGGCCCGCCAGTCCGAGTCGATGCTCAAGCGCATCCAGTCGCTCGACCCTCCGGGTGTGGCATCGCGCACCATCCAGGAATGCCTGCTGGCCCAGCTCCGCGCCGTACCGCGTCCGAACGCAGCACAAAAACTTGCCATCGCCGTGCTCGCCACCACGTACGATGCCTTCGCGATGAAGCACTATCACGTCATCGAGCGTCAGCTCGGTGTAACGGAAGACTACCTTCGCGAGGCTCTCGAAGTCATTCGTAAACTCAATCCGAAGCCAGGCGCCGGTACGTTCGGTCCGGAGATGAATACGGTCGTTCCCGATTTCATCATCGAGCGCGACGAGGAGAACGACGACTTCTTCGTGACGGTCAACGACTCGCGTCTTCCTACCCTGCGCGTCAGCGCAGCATACGAACGCCTGAAGAAGGAAGCGCGCTACAAGCAGTTCAACAAGGAAACGCGGGAATGGCTCAGAAAGAAGTATGAGGACGCGAAGTTCCTCATACAGGCCATCCGCCAGCGCAAAAGCACGATGTTGCGCGTGATGACGGCCATCGTCGGTCTGCAGAAGGATTTCTTCCGTCTCGGACCGCACGCCCTCAGACCGCTCATCTATCGTGACGTGGCCGAAGTGGCGGGCATGGACATCTCCACGATTTGCCGCATCGTGAACAGCAAGTACGTGCTCACGGAATTCGGCACGTTCGATCTCAAGTACTTCTTCAGCGAAAGCCTCACCACGGATGATGGAGAGGAAGTCTCGACGCGCATCATCAAGCAGAAGATCAAGGACCTGATCGATGCCGAGGCGAAGGGCAAGCCGCTGAGCGACGACAAGCTGGCGAAGGATCTCAAGAAGCTCGGTTACAACGTCGCACGGCGCACGGTTGCGAAGTACAGGGAACAGTTGCGCATACCCGTGGCGCGACTGCGCAGGGAGCTGTAGCACCGACCGGTACCGCATTCCGCCTTCGTCACATCATGTCCACCGCAACGAAATTTTCACCGTGCGGGAGACTATGACAGTAGATGGCATAGTGAGCGCCGTAGCATCGCAGTCCATACGCGAAGTGCTACAATCCCGCTCACGAAAGAGGGCTTCATCGTTCTGCAACGGATACGCAGGGAATCGCAGGACGAGGCCTGGTCACATTTCCATTGCCGTCATCACGTGTTACTGCAACGAAATTTCCATCGTGCAGGAGACTATGACAGTATATGGCATAGTGAGCGACGTAGCATCGCGGTTCATACGCGAAGTGCTACCGTCCCTGCTCATGAAAACAGCTCACCGTCCTACACTATATCGCATCCAGAGTATCCTAGCCCGATTGGTCAATGGCGATCGCGTCACGGCCGGTATCATGGCTGATGTTCTGGAAGTGAGCAGGCGTACGGTTGCGAGAGATATCGACTATCTGATCAACGTTCTCCATGTTCCGATAGCATATGACCGCAGGCGCAACACCTACATCCTGGACGGTCAGGTACCCATCCTGTTCTCGTTGAATCCCGTCGTTCTGGAATCGACGACTCCTGCATCGGAGGAGATCGAGGTGACGATCGCCATCGATGACGATCTCGCCCGCTACTTCAGCGTCATCGCCGTGCATCCCACGCAGCGCGTGAGCACGCACCCCAACGGCGAGCATACGATGCAGATGCGTATCCGTGTGGACGATACGACCGTCTACTGGATTCTCGGCTTCGGAGACAGGATGCGTGTCATCAAGCCGGAATATCTGCGCGATCGCGTGCTGGAAATGGCGCAGAGCATCCTTACGGAACAATCGGAGCAAGGCGGGCAGGCATGACCTCCCGCCGCCGATCAACCCTGCTTCGGAACGAAGAGCTTCATGGAGATATCCAGGGCGACGGCACTGTGCGTGATGGCACCGATACTGATGAAATCGACGCCAGCCTCCGCATATGCCCGGATGTTGTCATAGGTGATGCCGCCGCTGGCCTCCGTTTCCATACGGCCGTTCACGATGCGCACTCCCTCGCGTACGAGCTGGGGCGTGAAGTTGTCGAACATGATACGATGGACACCGGGGCATGAAATGACCTCTTCCACGTCATGCAGCGTCCTCGCCTCCACTTCGATCCTGACCGGTGCGCGCCCTTCGAGTTCGCCGAGGCAGCGTTCCACGGCCTCGCGTATGCCTCCGGCTGCGGTGATGTGATTGTCCTTGATCATCACCATGTCGAACAGACCGATGCGATGATTCATCGCGCCCCCCACGGACGTGGCATACTTGTCGAGCAGCCTCCATCCCGGAATGGTCTTGCGCGTATCGAGCACGCGAGCATGTGTCCCGGCGATGGCCTGGACATATTCCCACGACTTCGTTGCCACACCGCTCATGCGCTGGATGAAGTTCAGCGCCGTACGCTCTCCTGCGAGCAGGGCGAAGGCCGGTCCTTCCACCGTGGCGAGCACCGTACCCGACGGAACGTGATCACCTTCCCGCACCTTCATGTCGATCGACACATCGGGCGAGAATTCGCGGAAGATCAGCGGAACGAGGGGCAGTCCGCAGATGATGCCATCCTGCTTCATCAGGAATCTCGCCGACGCCGTGTTGTCACGAGGGATGATGGTTTCCGTCGTGATATCTCCCGGACCGACATCTTCCTGGATGGCGATCTGGATAAGACGGAGTATGGAGGCATCGTGCAGGAGATTCAGCAGCATGGAGCGTACCTGGCGTTCGGCATTGGTGGTAGGGTCGGGGCGTCACTGCAAAAATACTATCCGTCCAGCCTCACATCGACGAATGCGAATGCGGAACCGTCGAAGAGGCCCCTGTCGCTGAGCTTCAGAGCCGGTATGACGAGCAGCGCCATGAAGGACAACGTCATGAACGGAGCACGCAGCCCCGTGCCGAGTTCCCTCTTCACCCGCCCGTCCAGGGCGGCATAGGCGGCAGCCACCTCGTACCCGTCGGCAGCGCTCATGAGGCCTGCGACGGGCAGCGGCAGGACGTCCGTACGACCGTCGGCATGGACGCTGACGCCGCCGCGTGCGTCGATCACGGCATTGACGGCCGCGGCGATATCGGCATCGTCGACACCGACGGCGACGACGTTGTGCGAATCGTGGGCCACGCTGCTGGCCAACGCCCCGTGCGTCAGGCCGATGTTCCGGATGAAGGCCACGGCGGGTTTCGCGTCGGTATAGCGATTGACGACGACGATCTTCAGCACGTCCGTGGAAGGATCGGAGCGCAGCGCACCGTCCTCGAGAATGGCCGAGGCATGGACTTCGTTCGTGACGAGTTGTCCGTCCAGGGCTTCGATCACACGCACACGGTCCGTCGTGGCGGGCAGCCGCAAGGCACCGGCGTCGATCCGGCCCGCACCGAACTTGTTGATCGTGCCTTCCTCCACACGCAGAATGCGCGTGGAGCCGTTCGAGGCGACGCATGTACCACGGATCCACGTTTCGAGAATCGTCAGCTTCGTCACGTCGTCGACGACGATGAAATCGGCCGGATCCCCTTCGCGCAACAGGCCGACGGGAAGACCGTAGTGCTCGACGGGATTGACGCTCGCCGCGCGCAGGACGTCGTAGAGTTCATATCCGAGCGCCAGGGAGCGCCGAACGAGCTCGTCGATATGTCCTTCCACGAGGGAATCGGGATGCTTGTCGTCGCTGCAGAACATGCAGCGCTCGGGATATCGGCCGAGGAGCGGATGCAGGGCGTCGTAGTTCCTGGCGGCAGACCCTTCACGGATGATGATCTTCATTCCCGCTGCCACCTTGTCCAGCGCTTCGTCGAGCGTGAAGCACTCGTGGTCGGTCGATATTCCATGCGATGCATAGCGGCGAGCATCGTCACCGCGCAGGCCCGGAGCATGACCGTCGATGACGCGTCCATGCTCCCGTGCGACGCGCAGTTTCTCCATCACGACGGGATCCTCGTGAAGGACGCCGGGGAAGTTCATCATCTCGCTGAGATAGCGTACACGTTCGTCCGCGAACAACGTCCGGATATCGTCGGCCGTGATCTCCGCTCCTGCCGTCTCGAAGGACGTGGCCGGAACGCAGGACGGTGCACCGAAGGCGATGGTGAAGGGCACGCGCGAAGCGTTGTCGAGCATATAGCGGACGCCTTCGATGCCGTTGACGTTGCCGATCTCGTGCGGATCGCTCACCGTGGCCACGGTGCCGTGCACGACGGCAAGACGGGCGAACTCGGACGGTATGAGCATCGACGATTCGATATGGACGTGGGCATCGACGAAGCCCGGCAGGATCGAACGCGACGTATCGGCCGCAGGGTCTTCGACGATGGAGACGATACGTCCGTCATCGACCGTGATTCTTCCGGCGAACGAACGCCGTGCATGGACGTCGTGGATCAGGCCTTCGAATGCGATCATGGACGATTCCCTTTCGATCCGTTCGATGGTGCGTTCAGACGGTCGAAGAGCGTCTTCACCCGTTCGACCTCGTCCGGCGAATTCATCGCGAAGAAGTAGAAGTATTCCTTCTCTCCCATGTTCATGTAGGTCTGCATCACTCCCTGGCTCTTGTGCTCGGAGATGAGCCAGTTCACGGGAATGCGGTAGTCGAGCTTGCCGTTGTATCCGAACTTCTGGAGCTTGTCGAATTCGAATACAGGTACGCCCGGGTCGACCTTCGTGACGGGATAGCCTGTGAACTCCGTGTAGGGCTTCGCAGCGTCCTTCCGTCCGCCACCCATTCCGAGGATGACGGGCCGACGCGACCGGATACGCAGGTCGGACAGCGTCTGCAGGGCGATGATTCCCGCGGCCTTGTGGTGACCATGCGTTTCGTCGGTCGGCAGCATCGTGAAGATGAAGTCGTATCCACCTTCGATCATGATCTCCGTCAGACGATGCTTGACCCACTCCACGTCCCATACCTGCTTCAGCACCGTATCGGCATCGAGCGTATAGTGGTTGTCCGTCTGATCGAAGAAGAAATAGTTCCTGATACCGATCCACTTCCCGCCCGCCATCAATTCGCGTTTGCGGATGGATGGCAGCTCCCTGCGGCCGACCTCTTCGTTGGTGAGATCGAACCCGTAGACGGCGCCAGCCAGCGAGGCGTACTTGTAGCCGGCTTCGCCATTGGTGATCACGGCGAGGTCCACCGTACCGCCGAGTTCCTTCGAGATCTTGTAGACGGTCGCGGCGCAGCCCGATTCGTCGTCGGGATGGGCGGTCACGATCAGCACTCTCTGTGCGAACGATGGCACGGAGCACAGGACGAACAGCGAACACAGGAGCGAACGCATCATGCAGGTGTCCTTCGATGAAGGAAGAAGTAGTAGACGACGCAGCCGATCATCGGCGTCACGACTCCGGCGATCTGGGCGAGCGGATATGGCGAACCACCGACGACGACGGGCTTCGCCGAGAAGAAGATGGCCAGCCATCCTGCGATGACCAGCAGAACGGGTACGGGATAGAGCCACATGCGCCACGGCATCGCCGCAGCACCGACGCGTTTCCGCAGGACCATGAGTCCGACGGCCTGTGCGATGAACTGCGTGAACACACGCATGGTGATGATGGATTTGATGGCATCGTCCAGCGTGAGCGTCAGCGAGAAAAGGATACCCATACCGCCCAGCACGAGGAGCGAGACGTGCGGGAACTCCATCGTCGGATGCTCCCGCGCGAAGATGCGAAAGAAGAGTCCGTCCTTCGCCGCGGCATACGGTATGCGCGTATAACCGAGCATCACGCTGAAGAGCGACGACAGGGCGACGACGAGGACGAGACATGTGGCGATGTTGGCGACGACCGGACCGTAGATCCGTTCGAAGAACGTGCTCACGATGAAGGGCGATGCAGCGACGTCGGCCACCGGCATGACGGCATAGATGGCTGCCTGCATGCAGAGATAGAGGATGGCGATACCGGCGACGGACACGAACATGCTGCGCGGAATCGTGCGTTCGGGATTGCGCACTTCGCCACCGAGATGACAGACGTTGTAGTATCCCAGATAGGAATAGACCGTTCCGATCGTCGCGGCTCCGAGCAAGGGCAACTGCAGATCGGGCCACTCCCCCGTCGGTGTGCTGAAGAACTGCGTCACCACATCGGTCGACGCATGCGTCGCTCCACTCACGACGATACCGAGCAGGGTAAGGATGACAGCGCCCCACAGTACGACGGAGATACGTCCCACCGCACCGATGCGTCGATAGAGAAGAACAACCATCGCCACGACAAGGGCAGCGCCTGCAAGGCGCGAGCCGAGCGGATCGAGATGGACGACGAAGCCGAGATACTTCGAGAATCCCAGAGCTGCCGACGTCACGACGAGAGGTGCCTGGAAGATCGTCTGCCAGACGAACAGGAAGGCCATGAGGCGGCCCCATGACTGCGCACCGTACGACTCCTTCAGGAAGGCATAGGAGCCCCCGGCCAGAGGCATCTTCGCACCGAGCTCGCTCCAGATCGCCGCATCGACGAAGGCCAGGACCATTCCCACGACCCATGCCAGCAGCGCATACGGACCGAAGCCCATGGTAGCGGCTACGGCTGCCGTCGTGATGAACGGTCCGATACCGACCATGTCGATCATGTTGATCGCCGTCGCCTGGACAAACGTCAACTCTCGCTTCATGATGGGATCTCCGCGATGCTTATTTCCGTGTCGCGTCGGCCGACCACAGCAGCTTCTCGCGCAGGAGATCGTAGTAGGTACTGTCCGCGCGCTTGACGAGCTTGACGAGATGATCGCTCTTGGTGATCGTCACCACGTCTCCCTTCGTCACCGTCGTGATGATCTGTCCGTCGGCCACGAGATTGGCTTCCATACCGTCGAACGGCAGCTCGAAGCGGATCTCGCTCGTGTCCTGGACGATGAGCGGCCTCAGTGTGAGGGTATGAGGAGAGACCGGAGTCAGGCAGAAGGCCCGTGCCGATGGAGCGATGATAGGCCCGCCCGCGGACAGCGAATAGGCCGTCGACCCCGTCGGCGTCGTGACGATGACGCCATCGGCACGATAGTCGGCGACGTGATGTTCGTTGACGAAGGCACGTATCGAGATCATCTTCGATGACGATGCCTTCTCGACGAGGATTTCATTGAGTGCATGGACGTCCTTGCCGTTCACCCTCGTCTGCAGCGTCGTCCGGTCGACGATCCGGTAGTTGCCCTTGATGACGTCCATGATGGCTTCATCGAGCGCCGATACCGGAAATTCCGCCAGGAAGCCCAGCTTGCCGACGTTCACGCCCATGATCGGCACGTCCGAACCAATGAGCAGCCGGGCAGCGGCCAGCAGCGTACCATCGCCTCCGAACGAGATCACCATGTCCGAGAACTTCTCGAATTCGAGCGGCGACACGATTTCACATCGCGACGTCGTTTCGGGAGGAAAGACGGCGGCGAGGGACTCGTCGATGTATACTTCCACTCCTTCGTCGAGAAGGCGGTTGGCCGTATGGAGTGCCCACGCGACGGCGTCCGGACGCAGCGTGAAGGCGAGGAGGGCGAAACGACGCATCAGGCTGTTCCCGATGGGGACGGAAGCACGTTGCTCTTCGATTCTTCGAGGAAGTTGAGCTTGAGGGTGCTCACCGTATGATCGAGGAACTTCTTCTCGTCATCGGTAAGGTTGCCCGACGTCTTTTCGGCCAGGATATCGAGGATGTCGATCACGTACTTGGCATGATCGAGGTTCTTCGTGATCTGGTTCGTGGCAGGGTTCAACATCTTTCCGAGGGCGACCATGCCCTCGAGCTGGAACATCTGCACGACGGTAAGAAATGAAGGTTGCATGCTGTTGACCTATACGAGCAATGTTGCGAGATCGATAAGATATGAAGGTACGGGTTTACGGGTCACCCACGTCCGCTCGAGCGGAACGTGTGATACCTGACCGTTCATTTCGCCGATCATCACGTCCGTGACGCCGTCGAGCAATGCGTCCACCGCCGCGGCGCCGAGGCGGGCGGCCAGAACGCGGTCACGCACGGTAGGCGCACCACCACGCTGGACGTGTCCGAGGATGGAGACCTTGGACGAGATTTCGTAGCGTTCCTCGATCTTCTTCGAGAGTTGCATGGCGCCACCCGACTCGTCGCCTTCGCCGACGATGACGACCGTCCGCTTGTCGAGTCCCTGGGCCATGATGCGTTGATAGAGCACCTCGATGTCCGTCAGCGTCTCCGGCACGGCGATGAATTCCGCGCCGCAGGCCACGCCCACGTCCATGGCGATGAAGCCTGCATGACGTCCCATCACTTCGACGAAGAACAGCCGGCCATGGCTGTCCGCTGTGTCGCGGATCTTGTCGATGGCTTGGGCTGCCGTATTGATAGCCGTATCGTAGCCGATCGTGAAGTCCGTTCCCGACAGGTCGTTATCGATGGTACCCGGGGTGCCCACGATGGGAATGCCGTGTTCGGCATAGAGGGAATGGGCGCCATGGAACGTACCGTCGCCACCGCAGGCCACGACTCCGTCGATGCCGTGCTTCGCGAGCTGTTCGGCAGCCTTCGTACGGCCTTCCGGTTCGTGGAATTCGGGACAACGGCTGGTCTTCAGTACGGTGCCACCCCGATCCAGGATATTGGCGGTACGGATACGGTCCAGCACTTCCATATGTCCGGCGATCATACCTGCATAACCGCCGATGATTCCGATGACTTCCAGCCCTCGCTTCTGTGCCGTCCGCTCGACGGCACGAACATGGGCGTTCATGCCGGGGGCGTCGCCCCCGCTGGTGAACACTGCAATGCGTTTCATGGCCGCGAAAATAGGACGAAAGCCCCGTCCGTGAGTAGTTTCGCGCCGCATCGTGGAAGTTCATCACAACCTCGCCCATCACCAATGGCCACACTCTTCCTGCGCTCGGTAACGGCGCTCGGTACGCTGTCGCTCGTGGCAGCCGCCATTCTGCTCATGCCCCGGACCGCATCCGCACAGGCGACGACGTCGTCTCACTCCAGTTTCGACTTCAACACCGACGGCATTTCCTTCGCCACGGCCGACAGCTCGAGCAAGGTCATGATGCGGTTCCGCATGCAGAACACGGCCACGGTCACGACGAAGAGTGTCGACGACCTTTCCTTCGCCTCGACGGACTGGGCCGTCCGGCGCCTCCGCATCCGCTTCGGCGGCCACCTGGTGGACCCGCGCCTGACCTTCAACCTCCAACTGTCCTTCGCCCGGGGCGACCTCGACTATACGGATACGCAATTCCCGAACATCGTGCGCGACGCCATGATCTTCTGGAATTTCTCCCCTAGACTCCAGGTCTCCTTCGGCCAGACGAAGCTGCCCGGCAACCGCCAGCGCGTGATCTCGTCCGCGGATATCCAGTTCCCTGACCGCTCCATCGTGAATTCGGCATTCACACTCGACCGTGACTTCGGCTTCCAGGGCTTCTGGCGCCCTGTCGACGGCGACGTCATCGTCAACCTCCGCGGGGCCATCAGCAGCGGCGATGGACGTAACCAGCCGGCCATCCCCGGTGGCGGACTGGCCTATACCGGACGTGCGGAGATCCTGCCCTTCGGCTCCTTCCTCAAGGGCGGCGACTACTTCGAAGGCGATCTCCTCCGCGAGCCTGCGCCCAAGGTCAGCGTCGGTCTGTCCTTCCAGCACAACGAAAACCAGACGCGGACGCGAGGCTCACTCGGTGCCAAGCTCTACGAACAGCGTACTGCCCAAACCCTCTATGCCGACGCACTCCTGAAGTATTCCGGCCTAGCCGTCTATTGTGAATACGCCCGCCGTCGTTCCGACGATCCCCTGACGCGTTCCAGCGACGGCAAGGTCGCCGCCGTCTTCGTCGGGCATGGCATGCTGGCCCAGGTCACCTACTGCTTCCCCTTCATGTTCGAAGTCGGGACGCGTTTCGCCCGCGTCGTACCGGATGACGACCTCAAGATGCTGCCGGAAGGATTCACGGACCAGACGACCTCCCTCAACCTCGGCTACTACCTCAACAAGCACCGCGTGAAGATGCAGATCGAGCTCGGCCGGGGAGACCGCGAAGTCCTCGCGACCGACGTGAAGTCGGCCTTCTACTTCGGCCGCTTCAACATGGAACTGGGGATCTGAGCACGGTGCGGCGCAAGCCGCCCCATTCGTATGGTGTTGGTATTACGAATGTTACGCACCATATTGCCCGCCCGTATCATGACGTGGCGGACAGTATTATCAAAAGGTAACAGAGTGGTTCCACCGGTCGACCGTGGTGGAAGCACTGTGTAAATTGCGCCCCGATTTTGATTCATCGTGCGGATAGCTCCATGTTCGACGCCCTTCGCCGGTTCGCTCCGGTCGTTCTTCTGATGATCCTGCCGACCTTCGTCGCAGCATCCGCGCCCGAGCGCATCACCATCAAGGGCTCCGATACGATGGTCATCCTCGTCCAGCGCTGGACGGAACTCTATCCGAACAAGAAGGGCCTCGAATTCCAGGTCACCGGAGGTGGCTCGGGCACCGGCATCGCCGCCCTCATCAACGGCACCACGGACATCTGCTCGTCCTCCCGCCCCATCAAGCCAGCCGAAGTACGTCAGCTCAAGGAGAAGTATCAGTACCGCGGCATGGAAGTGCGCGTCGCGCGGGATGGCCTGGCCGTCTACGTCCACAAGAACAATTCCGTGAAGCAGCTCACGATCGAACAGATCCGCCTGATCTTCACCGGCCAGGTACGTAACTGGAAGGACGTGGGCGGAGCCGACAAGCCCATCATCCTCTACAGCCGCGAGAACAACTCCGGCACGTACGAGTTCTTCAAGGAGCACGTCCTGCTCAAGCAGGACTTCGCGGCCGAAGCCCAGCACATGGCCGGTACGGCCGCCCTCATCAACGCCGTGTCGAAGGACCCCAACGCCATCGGCTTCGGTGGCGCCGCCTATGCCGCCAACGTACGTCCCCTGGGCGTCGCGAAGGAAAAGGGCTCGGCCTACGTCACGCCCACCGAGGCGTCCATCCTGTCCGGTGAATATCCTATCTCCCGCTTCCTCTACTTCTACCTCAACGAGCGTCCGAAGGGTACGGAGAAGGCGTTCATCGACTGGGTCATCAGCCCGGCAGGACAGAAGGTCGTGAAGGACGTTGGCTACTATCCTATCAAGAAGTTCTGATGAATCCATTCCGGTCGACACACAAGCATCCCGGTGAACGGATCGCGGAGTGGTCCATCCGCATCATCGCTTCCTTCTCGATCCTCGTCATCTTCCTGATCTTCATCTTCGTGTTCCGCGAAGCGGCCACCCTTTTCACCGCGAAGCACGAAGCACCGGTGAACACCGCCGTCACGGACGCCGACACGGACCTGAAGCCGGAGCTCTACAATCCGGACGTCATGACGGCCGAAGAGCGTGCCAACCTCGACGAACCGGAGATCTACAATCCGCTCGACGGTGAGGAAGGTGCACCGGTCACGGCCAGGCCCGCGCCGCAGATCGCAGCCGCCGTCGACGAGGATTCCCCGGAAGTCTACAACCCCGATGCCGTGATGGCGGAACCCACGCCCCATCGGGCCAAACCGTCGGTCGCGGCCGAACCGCCCGCCTCCCATGACGTCGCCACGACGTCCCGACCCACGCCGACGAAGCCCGCAGCCGAACCTGCAGCTGGACCGGAACCGAAGAGTCTCTGGCAGAAGCTCATGGACGCGGCCTGGCAACCCGTGGGTGGCGACCAGCCGAAGTTCGGCATCCTACCGCTCCTCATCGGTACGGCCAAGACGACGTTCATCGCCATCCTGATCGGCGCACCTCTCGGCATCCTCGCCGCCATCTACTCGGCCTTCTTCGCGAAGCGCCGCGTGCGCGAAATCATCAAGCCCACCATCGAACTGCTCGCCGGCTTCCCGTCCGTCGTCATCGGCTTCTTCTGCATGTTCACCGTCGCCAGCTTCGTGCAGGACGTTCTCGGTACGGACATGCGGCTCAACGCCCTCGTCGGTGGTATCGGCCTTTCTCTGGCCGTGATTCCCATCGTCTTCACCATCGCCGAGGACTCGCTCTCCGCCGTTCCGCAATCGCTGCGTGCCGCATCGCTGGCCCTCGGTTCCACGGAATGGCAGACGGCCTATCGCGTGATGCTTCCGGCCGCGGCGCCCGGCGTCTTCGCAGCGGTGCTGCTCGGCATCGGGCGTGCCTTCGGTGAGACGATGATCGCCATCATGGCCACCGGCAACGCTCCCGCATCGTCGTGGAGCATCGTCCAGGGAGCCCGCACCGTGGCCGCCACCATCGGCTCCGAAATGGGTGAAGTCGTATGGGGATCCGAACACTACGGTATCCTCTTCCTGCTCGGCGTGATGCTCTTCATCTTCAGCTTCGGTCTCAACGCCATCACCGAGCTCTACGTCAAGCAGCGATTCATCAAACGGTTCCAGGGGAAGTAAGACGCGATGAATCTCTCCGGACACATGCCCCTGCCGAAGCGCATCCTCGGTGCCTTCTCCATCCTCGTCGCCCTCACGGCCGTGGTGGCCATCATCGGCATCATCCTCGGCATGCTGGGCATCTTCGTCGTGGAAGGCGCACCGCACATCAGTTGGTCCTTCCTCTCCGAATTCCCACGCAACAACAACACCGAAGGTGGTATCTGGCCTGCACTGGCAGGCACAACGCTCCTCGTGCTGCTCATGACGATCCTGGGCGTACCCATCGGCACGGCCACGGCCATCTACCTGACCGAATACGCCAAGCAGACGTCGTTCTTCGCCCGCAGCGTACGCTTCGCCGTCAACACGCTCGCCGGCGTACCGTCCATCGTCTTCGGCCTCTTCGGCGTCGGCTTCTTCGTCCAGTTCATCGGCAAGGGGCTCGACGGCATGACGGGATCGTCGGCCTTCGGCGACGGCTCCCTGCTGTGGTCGGCTGCCACGCTCGCAGTCCTCACGCTGCCCGTCGTCATCGTCTCCGTGGAGGAAGCGCTCAAGGCCGTTCCCCGCGAACTGCGCGAGGCTAGCCTCGCCCTGGGCGCCACACGCTGGCAGACCATCACGCGCGTCGTGCTGCCCAACTCCGTCACGGGTATCCTCACGGGTTCCATCCTGGCCGTCGGACGCGGTGCGGGCGAAGTCGCCGCCATCCTCTTCGTGGGTGTGACGTATTCATCGGAAGTGCTGCCGTCGTCGGTCACGGACAAGTTCATGCACCTTGGATACCACTTGTTCGTCCTCAGTACGCAGTCGCCCAACGTCGACCTCACGATGCCCCTGCAGTATGCCACCACGCTGGTGCTGCTCGGACTCACGTTCCTTCTGAACTTCACCGCCATCTTCATCAGGTCACGGCTGCGCCGCGCTTCCTGAGCACCGCGCAACCGGATACAACGAGAACATCATGGCCAAGGATCTTCTTACAAAGGCTCGAACGCAGGACTTCTCGGTTCACTATGGACCGAAGCAGGCCCTCTTCGACATCAACATCGAAATGTACGACCACCGCGTGACGGCCTTCATCGGCCCGTCCGGCTGCGGCAAGTCCACCTTCCTGCGTTCGATCAACCGCATGAACGACCTCATCGACGGTGTCCGCATCGGCGGCAGGATGGAAGTCGATGGCACGGACGTCTATGCGAAGGACGTCGACGTCGTCACGTTGCGGCGGCGTATCGGCATGGTGTTCCAGAAGTCGATTCCGTTCCCCAAGTCCATCTACGAGAACATCACCTACGGCCTCACGCTCACGGAGAAGAAGAGCAAGAGCGAGATGGACGGAGTCGTGGAGTCGTGCCTGCGCAAGGCGGCGCTGTGGGAGGAAGTGAAGGATCGCCTGCATAACACGGCCCTCGGTCTTTCGGGCGGACAGCAGCAGCGTCTGTGCATCGCACGCGCCATCGCCGTCAACCCGGAAATCCTGCTGATGGACGAACCCTGTTCGGCACTCGATCCCATCTCCACCGGCAAGGTCGAAGAACTCATCACCGAACTCAAGAACACCTATACCATCGTCCTCGTCACCCACAACATGCAGCAGGCTGCACGGGTCAGTGACTACACAGGATTTTTCCTCATGGGACGTCTCATCGAGTTCGATCGTACGCGTACCATCTTCACGAGTCCGTCGAAGAAAGAAACCGAAGACTACATTACCGGCCGTTTCGGCTAAGACCATGAACAAGACGTTCGAAGAAGACCTCGACAAGCTGCGCACTCGCCTCATCCGCATGGGTTCCCTCGTGGAGGAACAGGCCGAGTTTTCCTTCCGTGCCCTCAACGAAGGCAATGCCGAGTTGGCCAAGATCGTCGCCGAGCGCGATGACAAGGTGGACAAGCTCGACCTCAAGATCGACAAGCAGTGCCAGCGCATCTTCGCCCTGAACCAGCCCGTGGCGAGCGACCTCCGCCTGCTGCTGGCCGCCGTGAAGATCAACAACGAACTCGAACGCATCGGCGACATGGCGCACAACATCGCCACGATGGTCATCCGCGTACCCGCCACCGTTCCCCTGGCCTCAGGTATCGGCTTCGACCGTATCTGCGCCGCCACCTACAGGATGCTGAAGTCGAGCCTCGACGCCTTCATCAACAACGACCCCGAACTCGCGGCACACATCCTGCCGACGGATACGACGGTCGACAACCTCTACGAAGCACTGCAACGCGACCTCGTGGACATGATGAAGAACGACCCCGCCAACATCGAGGCCGGTGCACATCTTCTCGTGACCCTCTACGACATCGAACGCATGGCCGACCATGCCACGAACATCGCCGAGAACGTGATCTTCCTCGCCCAGGCGAAGCTCGTACGACATCGCTCGATCAATGCCGAAGGCATCGACCTGCTGTCCGCCCACGACGACGCCGAACCGTCCGGAGAAGGAGACTAAGCCCAGCATTTGATAGATTGCACGATGACTCCGACAACGAAAGGTATCGTGCTGGCCGGTGGCAGCGGCACACGACTGTATCCGATGACGGCTGCCTTCAGCAAGCAGTTGCAGCCCGTCTACGACAAGCCGATGATCTACTATCCGCTGTCCACACTGATGATGGCGGGTATCCGTGACGTCCTGCTGATCTCCACACCACAGGACATTCCGGCCTTCGAGCGGCTGCTCGGGGACGGCAAACGGCTCGGTATCTCCATCTCCTACGCTACGCAGGACGCACCCCGCGGCATCGCCGAAGCGCTCGTCATCGGACGCGACTTCATCGGCGACGACCAGGTCTGTCTGATCCTCGGCGACAACCTCTTCTACGGCAAGCTCGACTTCCTCCGCACCGCCCTGCGCAATACGTCCGGCGCCACGATCTTCGGCTATCGCGTACAGGATCCGCAGCGCTACGGCGTCGTGGAAATGGGAGCCGACGGCCGTGTCCTCTCCATCGAGGAGAAACCCGCGAAGCCCCGCTCGTCGATGGCCATTCCCGGACTCTACGTCTACAATGCCGGTGTGTGCGACGTCGCCGCTTCCCTGAAGCCCAGCGAGCGCGGCGAGCTCGAAATCACCGACGTCCACAGGATCTACCTCGAACGCAACGATCTCCACGTCGTACCACTCGGCCGCGGCATCGCCTGGCTCGATACGGGAACGCCGGAAAGCCTCATCGAGGCGGGCACCTTCATCCATGCCATCGAGAAGCGTCAGGGAACGAAGATCGGCTGCCTCGAGGAAGTGGCCCTGTATCGGGGCTTCATCACGACGGAAGAGTACCATCACGCCGTGGCCATGCTGCCACCATCGGACTACCGGCGATACTGCGAGCAGATATTGAGTTGAATACCAGGACGAACGAATGCAGAAACGACAGAAGAACCGACTCCTCGCCACTCCGCTCGGCACGGCATTCCAGGCGTTCTTCCGGTCCTCGAGTTCGGCCGGTATCGTCATCCTCGTCGCCACCGCCGTAGCCCTCGCATGGATCAACTCGCCGCTCGGCGGCAGCTATCATGCGTTGCTGGCCCTGCCCCTGGAATTCATGCTGGGGAGCTTCCATCTCCATTTCACGCTCGGCCATTTCGTGAACGACGGCCTCATGGTCGTCTTCTTCCTGAGCGTCGGCCTCGAGATCAAGCGCGAGATGCTCGTCGGTGAACTCTCTTCACTGAAGAAGGCCCTGCTGCCGATGATCGGCGCCGTCTTCGGCATGCTCTTCCCTGCCCTCATCTATCTGGCCTTCAACGCGGGTACACCCACTGCACGAGGATGGGGCGTGCCCGTAGCGACGGACATCGCCTTCGCTCTCGGAATCCTGGCCTTGCTCGGCAACAGGGTGCCACTGGGGCTGAAAGTCTTCCTCGCAGCGCTGGCCATCGTCGACGACCTTCTCTCCGTCCTCGTCATCGCCCTCTTCTATTCGGCATCGCTCGACGTCGAACTGCTGCTCTGGGCCCTTGTCGTCACCGGCATTCTCTATGCAGGCAACAGGATCGGAATCCACTCCATCAAGTTCTATACCGTATTCGGCATCGTGCTGTGGCTGCTCGTTCTCTTCAGCGGCGTCCATGCCACGATCGCCGGCGTCGTGCTGGCCCTGACGATTCCCGCGCGCCCGCGCATCGACAGAAGGTCGTTCTTCGACCGTGCGCACGGGCTCGTCAACGACGTGTTCCGCAGGCGTGACAGCGGCGACGAAGCCACGAACTCCGATGCCATCCATCAGCTCGAGAAAATGTCGGAACAGGTGCAATCCCCTCTCATCCGCATCGAGCATGCACTGCAACCCTACGTCTCCTTCGTCATCATGCCCGTCTTCGCCCTCGCCAATTCCGGCGTCGCCATCGACGCCACGATGGTCGGCAACCTGTTCTCACCCGTCTCGCTCGGCATCGCACTCGGACTCTTCCTCGGCAAGCAGATCGGCGTATCGCTCGCTGCATGGCTCTCCGTGCGGTTCGGCTGGGCGACGCTGCCGGACAGCACGACGCTACGGCATATCTACGGCGTGTCGCTCCTGTGCGGCATCGGCTTCACGATGGCACTCTTCGTGGCCAATCTCGCCTTCACCGACCAGCACAGTCTCGACGTGGCGAAACTCAGCATCCTGGTCGGGAGTACGATATCGGCAGTGTTCGGTCTCGTCCTGCTGAGCCGTTCCCTCCCCGCGACAACGAAAGGCAGATCGATATGACGATCTATCAGGTCACCGTTCACGTTCCCCGCGAGCTTTCGTCGGACTGGTCGCAGTGGATGAAGGACATCCACATTCCCGACGTCCTGAACACCGGCGTGTGGCTCGAGGCGCGCATGCATCGCATCACCGAACCGCGCGACGACGATGCGGAAACCTACTGCATACGATACTCGTGCAACACACCGGCGGACTACGAACGATACCGGCACGACTTCGCCGCCGATCTCCAGGCATTGCATCGCGAACGCTACGGAGCTCGCGTGCGTGCGGAACGCACCGTGATGGACGAGCTTCACGTCATCGCTCCGTGAAGGTTCGCCTTCGGAGACTCGGCGATGCGCTTTCACGACTGATCGACCGGGCAACGCTCTATCGCCTGACCGATGACGCTCTTATCGTCAGCTCGGCTATCGTCGGCGGCGTGGCAGGCCTCGCCATCGTGGTCTTCCATCTCGTACTCGAGATCGTGGATCGCGGCTTCCAGGCACTGTCACCCGGCATCTTCCATACGACGAATCTCACGGTCCTTCTCATCCCCTTGATCACCGGCCTCGGTGGACTCTGCGTGGGTGTGCTGAAATCCGTGTTCTTCCGCGATGTCGACCATCATGGCCTCCATACCGTCGCCGCATCGCTGTCCGAACGGTCCGCACCTCTTACCTGGCGTCATGCCTTCCATGCCATCATCCTCTCGTCCATCTCCATCGCAAGCGGCGGTGGCGCCGGACGTGAATCGCCCACAGTCGTCCTTGGAGCTTCCGTCGCATCAGGGTTGGCCCGGCTGGGCGCCATGGACCGACGTCATATCCGTATCCTCGGGGCGGCTGGGGCGGCGGCGGCCATCAGTGGGATCTTCAACGCTCCACTCGGCGGCATCCTCTTCGCCGTCGAAGCCATCACCGGCGAGCTGCGCGCACGCACGTTCGTTCCTATCGTCATCTCATCGGTCCTGGCGACGGCGACCGTACGGACGGTACTCGGCAACGACCCTCTGCTACGCTCTCCGAACGTCGTTTCCGTACCGCTCGCGGAGTATCCCCTGCTCGCCATCGCAGGCCTGCTCTCGGCAGTGACCGCCGTCTACTACCTGCGTACGTACGACTGGTGTTTCCGGCGAACCCGCAGCGCCCTCGCGCCATTGCCGACGTGGTTCCGCCCATGTCTGGGCGGTGTCGTGGCGGGCATTCCTCTCATGGCCGTTCCCGCACTTCTGGAAACGACGTATACACCCGTGAACAATGCCATCGCAGGCAACGGCATTCTCTGGATGGCGGCACTGACAGTACTTCTGAAGCCCCTGACGAATGCCATCACACTCGGTAGCGGTGGAGAAGGAGGAACGTTCGCTCCGGCGATGAAGACGGGTGCCCTGTTCGGCTTTTGTCTCGGGACGTCACTCCATTTCATCTTCCCGGACATCAATGCAGGACTGTACGCTCTCGTCTGTGCAGGTGCCGTGGTCGCAGGCACCTTTCGCGCTCCCCTGGCGGGGGCCATCATCCTGTTCGAGGTCAGTGGCAATTACGGCATGCTGCTCCCCCTGCTGTTCTCTTCCGTATTCACAGTCTATGTCGTACGACGGATGACGACGTTGACCTTCAATCCCCTGCCGAACGATCTTCCGGAACAACGGCGCGATCCGGAACCTCATGTATGATCGTCACGCAATACCCGGGCACGACGGGCAGACGAATCCCCCCGTTCGCACGGATGCTACGGTGTCGACGGGAAACGATGCGACGACGGAAACGGCGATACCCGATGCTCAGCCGCTCTCCCTCTCGCTGAGTTCGGCGAGCTCGTCGCGCTGGCGCTTGCTCAGTCCCTTCGCCACGAGATCGTACGAATGATCGATCAGCTCCCTGAGCATGTGTACGGGAACGCTGCCGTCGCAGGTGATACTGTTCCAGTGTTTCTTGTTGAGGTGGAAGCCCGGACGTACGGCGTCGTATCGTTCGCGCAGCTCCACGGCACGCTCGGGATCGCACTTGAGGGCGATGACGGTAGGAATCGTGTCGAGCGGGAGAAAGGCGAAGATCTTTCCCAGCACGCGGGCGACGATGACGGTATCGTCGAAGGGCATGTCATCGGACGTGCCCGGCTTCGCCAGGCAATAGCTACGGATATCGGCGACGTCCATCATGATGATGCTCCTGAATCGGTGAATGTCTATTCCAGCTCCGGCGACATGATGCGATACTTCTCGACGACGTTCCCCCCGATCAGATGTTCCTGGATGATCAGTTCCAGCACGTCGGGCGTACAGGACCGATACCATACGTTGTCGGGATGGACGACGGCGATAGGCCCCATGACGCAGACTCGAAGACAGTTGGCCTTCGTACGATAGACACCACCCGGCTCGGACAGTCCCAGTTCCTTCAGCCGCGTCTTCAGATAATCCCAGGCCTCGATACCGTCCTCCCGGGCACAGCACTTCGGCTTCGTGGGATCCGCACACAGAAAGATGTGGCGGCGATGGGTACCGATACCCAGTTCCTCGACCTTCTCGGCAAGTTTCTTGCTCATGATCGTACCAATCGCATCAGTGCAGTACGCAAGGCATCGGGAATACGACGTGCCTTCCTCGTCGTCCTGTCCACCGTGACCGTCGTGCATCGGCCGCGCGCCGCCACGTCGTCCGAACCGGCGATCCTCACCTCGAATTCCTGACGGAACGAAGCACCGCCGATCTCGCCGATCCAGATGTCGACGACCACTTCGTCGTCGAGCGATACCGGCGCCACGAAGTCGATGGAGAAGTTCACCCTCAGCACCCAGGCATCGAGGGCATCCATTCCTTCGGCGGAATACGGGAAGCCGCAGGCGCGCATCATCTCCGTTTCGGCGATCTCGTGCAGACGCACGTAGGTGCCGAAATACATGATGCCGGCCGGGTCGCAGTCCGACCACCGTATCCGTTCGCAAACGGAGACCGACGTCGCGTCAGTCGAAGATGGTTTCATCCTCGACCTTCCATGCGGGATCCACGATGCAGATGAAGACGATGGGCTCGTCGCCTGCGTTGCGGATCCGCTGCCGGGCATCCGGCGGGATGTAGATGGCGTCGCCCGGCCCTACCTCGCGTTCCTCGCCGTCGATCTCCATCACACCGTTGCCGGACATGATGTAATACACTTCCGACGTTCTCAACGCGTGCAGATGCGAGATCTGTCCTGGCGGCACGATGGCGTGGGCAAGACTGTATCGCAGGTCGATCGGCTGTTTATCGGGATGGAGCAACTCACGCAGGATCGTCCCGTCACCGGCAATGAACTCTTCACAGTCCGCAAGGTTACGCACGAGCATGTTACTTCACCGTTAAGCCGTTGAGGGCATTCTCGATATCGGGATACAGCTCATCGGCGATCTCCGACGGCAGCGTCGCCAGAACCTGGACGCTTCCGCGCGCACCGCTGTAGATATAGCCGAAGTAGGTGATGGGCATGGAATTCATCGTGCACTTCAGACGAATGAACTTCAGCTTCGCACCGTTGACCGTACGATCTTCCGTCGACACCTGCTCGATGTCCGGGGCCACTTCCTTCATCCCTTCCATGAATCCCTTCATGAACAGGTCGAACGGATAGAAGTCCTTGGACGACATGACGATGACCTGGGCATTGCCGGTCTCGTGTTCCAGTTCGAAGTCGGAATGTTCTCCCTGTTTCTCCGTCGCAGGCAGCCATACCTTCGGATTCACCCACAGTGCCCCCATGGCCTTGCCGTCGTACTTCTTCGTGCTCGCCTTCGGCTTCTTGAATTCACCTGCGGGCAGCAGGACGCTCGTCGTGGCAAGGGTGATATGGCGCGCGGCGGCATTCGCGAATGCATAGGCGCAGCCCGTACAGGCCGTGGATGGTACGGAGGCGGACAGCATGGCCGCTGCGGAAAGTCCGAGAACGTAACGGAGCATGAAGGATTCCAGGAATGATGGGTCGTAAAAATACGATCTGCCGTTCATTCGTTCATTGGGCGGCTTCGTTCCGGGCCCGCCGGGCACGAATGAAGGAACGCACGGCGAGCGTCACGTAGGTGAGGCAGATGACGGACATCACGCTCTGCGTCCAGATGGCCACAGGCCGCTCCATCGGCGTTCCCGAGAGCAGGTGGACGAGCTTCGGCACGGCGCTCACCGTCGCCACCATTCCGAAGGTCGCCACGGCTGCGGCCGCATGCATGGCATGACCCCGCAACGATTCTTTCCGGGCCATGACGCCGAGAAGAAGGAAGATCAGACCGAAGCCCGCCGGTATTAGGGCCGTCGGTGCCTTCGTCGCGATGAACGATCCCGTCCCAAGAAGGATCAGGAGCGCTCCGTAGATCGATGTCGTGCGTGCCATCATTGCAATAGCCGTATCAGCATGAACGAAACGTCGGTACAACCTACGAATTCCATGGCGTTCCATTCAAGATGCGACGGCGCAGGTGGATCTGCCGGTAGGCGTACCGCTGTCGCATGACGATGATGCGGGCATCGCGCATCCTGCGTTACGCATCGTGCGTAGTATGGACGAATCACGAAGGTGAACACCGATGCGCCGATCAGGCATCATGCTCTGCCGTCGAGGAAATCTCCATGATCGGGCCGGGGAGCTGCACACGAAAGACCGTTCCCCGGTCCACCGAACTCTCGAACCATAACCTGCCACCGTGGGCCTCGACGATCTGCTTCGAGATCGCCAGACCGAGACCGAAGGATTCCTCACCAGACGTGCCCGGACGTTTCGCATCGGTGAACATGTCGAAGATCCTGTCCTTGATGCTGTCGGGAATACCGATGCCGTTGTCCTCCACCTCGATCAGCGCCGCACCCGACTCACTCATCATCCGTATCGTGATGGCGGAGCCGTCCGGACTGAACTTGATGGCGTTGCCTATCAGGTTGCTGAGCACACGCCAGATCCGCTCGCGATCCAGCATCATCACCACCGGTACGGTCTCGAGGATCAACTGCTGTCCCTTGTCGTTCGCCCTGAAGCGCGCAACGTCCACGCAATACTGCAGGAGCATGTGCAGGTTGACGGGATCCAGCTTCAGATTCTCCTTCTTGCCGTGCACGTGCAGGAGCTGCCCGATCAACTCGAGCGTGGCCGTACTCGTCGTCCGGATCAACTGCAGCATACCGCGGTGGTCGTCCGTGTGTCCGCCTTCGTGCAGCAGCGTGGCGGCGATCATGTCGATGCCACCGACCGGACTGCGAAGATCATGGGCCACGATCTTCATCATCCGTGTATTGTCTTCCTGACTCTGTTCCAGCGCTTCGAGAGTCCGGTGCAACTGGATGTTCTGTTCCCTGATCGTCCGGTTCAGTCTGGTCAGCTTGGCGACGTGCTTCCGTGATCGGCGCAGGTCATACCATACGAGAAGACCGATGACGATGGACATGGACAGGATGACGATTGCCACCCAGAGGAACATGGTCTTCTGCTCGTCCTCCTTGCTCAGGAGGGCTACCTGATACTCCTGATCCAGCAGCCGGAACTCGGGTACGAAGTCGACCCGGAACAGTTCACGTTGTGCGGCATCGACGGAATCCTTCAACTGCAGATAGTTCAACAGAGCCGCATAGGCAAGTGGTCCGTTCGGTGCTGTACGATCGTAGTAGATCCATCGCCGTTTCCTCCACCGCAGCTCGGCTTCGCGATTCGGTATCGTATCGAGCGACCTGCGCAGATCGCGCAATAATTCGTCCGCTTCGCGATACCGCTCCGTTTCGATGAACAGGGAAGCCAGTTTTTCCTTCGTCAACTGTGCATCGCGTATCGGGTGATCGGGTCGATCGTTCAGGCGTATTCCCTCCTTCAGATACGATTCGGCATTCCCGTAGTCCTTGAGATGGAGATAGACGCCACCAAGATTTCCATAGATGACGCCCTTCGCCTGTTCGATGAAGTCACGGTGACGTGGATCGGTGAAGAACGGTTCACGTTCCTTGATGAAGTTCAATGCCAGGTTATAGTAGTACAGGGCCGTATCCATGACGTTCATGCGCTCATAGCATATACCTACGCTGTTGACCTGGCCCTGTCCTTCGGCGAAGTACTTGTAGAAATCCGTTCTGTCGGTGCAGTATCCATGTTCGAGGACCGCTTCCTTGTAGTACCCTACGGCATCACGATACCGTCCCTGTTTGTAGCGAAGCCCCGCGAGTCGGTTCGTGAACTGGCTCATACCACAACTGTCGGCCCGCTGCTGCACGAACCGGCGGCCCTGATAGTAGAACTCGAAGGCTTCGCCGTAGTTCTTCAGCCCGAGCAACGCATCGCCCTTCGAGAACAGGGAATGCGCCCACTGTTCCGGATAGGCGTCCACGTCCTCCTTGATGACAAGCATCATACTGTCAGCATACAGGGAGGCCATGGTGTTGTCGTGCAGAATGGCACCGTAGATATAGTTCAGTCGAGCCAGCAGTTCGTACCGGTCTCCCGTTCCGGGATTTTCCAGCGCACGATAGACGGAATCCAGTACGGCTTTCCCTCTGGACATCTGACCGATCGTGACCAGACTGTCCACGGCGCGTTCTACGGGAACTACATAGCCCGGATGATCCTGTCCGTGTTCCCGCGCCGGCGTACAGGCGTCGAGTACGACCAGGCATGCGATGGAAAGAATCAGTCCGATCCGCATCGATGGAACATGGATTCCGGATTGTCCGGGCTCTATGCGAACGTTGCCCGTTGCAGGTGCTTGTGCTGCCTTCATAACCGACCCAGGGAGTGTGTCTGGCCTGCCCATCTCGGAAGTACACAGCATGCTCGGACGTCCATGCCGCAACTCGCCGATGCCATTCCTCCCCATAATATCCCGACAAAGGAGGTAAGGACAAAATCAACCTTTTCGAAGGCCGAGACGCGATTCGGTTCCATCCATGGATGACGTCCCGGACCATCGTTCGTTACCTTGCGGCTCACCGACTTCGGACTATATTGGCGGTTTGGAGGCAGAAGTCGCGTATCTGTCATGACCGATGCAGGAACGGGCCGAGAGCCCGATCACAGGGAACGAACGGTGATCGGGACGATGGTTCTCGCATTCGCCATCGCCGCTATCGTGGCAGTATGGCTTCTCACCGTTCCCTCTCTCACTACCGCGGAGCTTCGTCGATCACGACGTCGTAACCGACGTCGGTCGATTACACGACGCGCATAGGGGAGCAACAGCGGACTCGATGGAATCGCCATCCATACGGATACGCTGGACTACCTCCTGCGCAGAAATATCTGTGTAGACCACTATACCAACGAGGACTTCCTAGACCACATCGTCCCGGGCGAACCTCGCAGGGTATGGGTCGAACATGATTCCGGCCTCTCCCACATCGTCCTCGGTCTCCGCAACAGCCACATCACCCTCGATGCATCGGCCGGCATGGCCGAGCGCGACGGCAACCGCATGTGGGCGATGATCGTCGGCGGCTCCGGTCTGGTCTGTGGCATCTGATATCTGTGGTATCTGAGACAGTCGATACGGAAGATCGTGACGATGCGCCCCGACCTGTCATGACAGCCACCCATCACGTCAACACTACTACGTCCTAGCCATCATGCCGATAATCGTTCTTCTCCCGGGTTTCATCCGTCAGCTTGGCAAAAAGGACTGGAAGGCCATATGGGCTTCGATCGCCGTAGCACCTGCGATCTTCCTCTTCTGCGTCGGGTCGTATCGTTTCCCGTTGATCGGTACCGACGATCTCTCTTCATTCGACATCGTTCCGACCAGAATTACGCACGAGCAGAAACGCGAATACCGTAACAGTATCGATCGCCTCGTCGTTAGAACGCAAACACAGACCTATCATATCGAGAAGTACCTCTTTGACAACCTCTATACCACGGGTACCGTCTACTCCAGTATCGAGATCGGCAAACCTCTTCGCATATGGGTACGCACCCGTTCGGGTCGAAGAACCGTGGTTATGGGCTTCTATAATCCCTATATCAGCATGGACCCATCCATCGGCATACGACACGACAATCTCCTTTCCATCCTCACCATCATCCTTGCCTACGGCTTCTTCACCGCTGCACTTTGCGTGTGGCGAATGACGTATCGGCGGATCAGAGGCAGATTAATACAGTATCTGGAGAGGTTGCAGCGGGCACAGGTACGGTCTACATGACACGGGTGGCGCCGTACCAGAAGTAGATCTTCATGCAGGCCTCGAGCATATCGCTGCGTTTCGAATAGCAGATCGTTCTGCGTGCAAGACGCTTCACATGAGTCCGGATACTCACGTTCTTCCGTTCGATATGATTCGTCCCGTATGGGCGCATCCTGTGAACATCCCGTGGTATCAGATATGCATAACCGGGTAGCTTGTCGGTATGGATCCTGACCGGTTCGGATTCGAGTACGACGCTCGTAACCGTTCCCAGCACCACACTCGTCCTGCTACCGACAGTGAAGGCCGCCACCATCTTCGTAGTGCGTTCCAACGCGTAGATGATCCATTGGACATTCGTCCTGCTTCCGATGTAGGTACACAGCTCATCGATTTCGTACTCCAGACCTTTGTCCGAAATGGGTGGAGCAATACGATCGGCTATACGTCTGATCCTCCGAACCACTGTCGCCGGTCCTATTCCGAGGAGCCTTGCGATGCTGCGGATACCGCATCCTTCCCGTATATGGGCTGCGATGTCGGCATCCATGTTCCGTATGCAGGCAGGATATCGGTAGTGTTCCATGAAGCAGCGTTTGCAGGATGTACATTTCAGTCGTTGCCGTCCGTTGGCGTGACCGTTCTTCACGCTCGGTGAGTTGCAGGTGGGGCAGAGAGGTGTGTCGGCGGTGATACTGGATACGATGGGATGACTCCATATGGGATTACGACATCGGGGATACACGTAAGTACGACGGGTAACGGGGTGTGGACGAAAGACCTGAGCACCGTCGCGATGGCTTCTCGCCTGAACGCCTCATCGTAGCGTTTCTAATTTCTCCGTCATACATGTCTCCCTTCCAGATGGAAGTTGGAGAACACCACACTGTCAACCAAATGGGGGGGGGGATGATCGGACCGGCATCATCGTGTTCCCCGTCGACGGATCGTACGACGGCGGCGTCCGCTTGATCAGGCGCGCAGAACTCGTCGTATTGTCCACCCGATGTCGCCCACATGATCGGCGAGCGTATATCCCATTGTCAATGAACATTCCACGAATGCGTTTCTCCGTGTACAAAGACACGTAGTCGCTTCATGAATCCTCATCAACACATTGGAACACGAGGTCCGGAGGTTGGCTCAAAAACCACTCAAGGACGCCCCCTCCCGGGAGACCCGGACGAGACATCCTTGATTTCGAACTTCTTACGAGAACAGAAAGCCAGTATTCATGCCGATGACGGCGCTTGCGAACACGCCATCAACATATTGAAACACTACCCCTACCGACTAGAGCGAAGGGGCAGTTCCCTTCTCCAACGCCATTGTCACGGCTTGGGCCCACTCTTTCTCCATTGCACCGTCAGCCGGTGAACCATCCTCAAGTAGAGAGAGAGATCCCAACAACCCAGCCAGTTCCTCTGACTGAGTACTTTCATACATCATTTCGAGAAAGAAAAACATTGCTGCATATGCTTGCTTGCTTGTTAGGACTGTTTGCTGTGTCATGGTTTCCTCAATGCTTACCTGTTTTTCCAAAATTCTCACCCGACAAGCCACGTGTGGGACTATAGGTCTTAGGGATGGAATTTACACCACCATTGATAATCTGATTCCCTCGTTTTTGCACCCAAATCTGTGTTCCATTCTCGAGATTTCTGGCCGCCCAAGTGTTCCCATATTTATCTGGACCGAGTATAGCAGTGGGATCATCTGCTACATCTAGAAGTAGTTGTCGATTTGCAGGTGTATTGGGCAAGTGTCCTTTGGAATTTCTGAATATATGCCCAATCCTATTACTAGGCAGCACACTTCCCGTCACGGGCCTCTGCGCAGGGACTTGCACCTGCGGCATCCTGACGGCTGTAGCCCACGACAGCCCAAATGTAAGGCCTAGTTCGGTGCCTGCTGCCATGGGACCGGCATATTCTGGTGACACACCAGCAGTTTCCAGTCCTTTCTTTACGCCCTGGGTAACCAGCGACTGCTGCGACGTGTTCGTCGTAACCTCTATGTACCCCGTCACGATTTGATCCGTAGCCACACCTACTGTAGCGAGTACAAGCGGTGTCGCAAGACCCGCCGAACCGACCTCGCCACCTGCGGCCAGGGCGAGCATGCCCACACCTCCGGCGATACGAAAGACTCCCAATACCATCGGCGGTACCACGATCGGCTCAACCGGTTTGTTACCGAACAATGCCTCAGGTGGTGGGTAGAGATACTTGGATGGCTGAAGCCAGTCGTCATCGTCCTCTGCTACCTCGTACGTAACCTTGCCTAGCGATACGGATCCCTCGTTGTTCTTGTTGAAGAGTCCGGCTAGCCAGTCACCGATGCCACCGAAGAAGCCACCGACCGAACTTGCGAACCCACTACTCCCTTGTGCCTGCGGCGGCGTTGCATCCTTCGCCATGGGAGCCCGCGTTCCACCCATTTGCATTGCAATGGCAGTAGCATTGAAGGCCGCCATTCCCGCTCCACTACTTCCACCAGTGCTACCACTACTTCCCGGCGCCAGCGGACTCGACTCTTCGAGGCCGAGAGGATCGACGAAGCTCATTGGATTGAGTCCCATTCCTTGATACGGAGTCATCCACGATCTCATGATCGGGTCCTGACTGCTCCACCGTCCAAGTCCACCCTCGTACGGCCGGAACAGCGTACCGTAGTCGTTCACCCATCCGCCCTCGATCTGCTTGCGCATACCGTGCCAGGCATAGCCGTACAGGTTGGTCAATGCCGTCACTGCACGGTTGGGCCTTTCTTGACCATAGGGGTCGTAGTCTCGTACCTCCACCTCTTCGGCGTTGAAGCGGCCACTGCCATCGGGGATCTTCACGTCCGTTACCAATCCTCTGACACTGCCGAGGTGATCGTTCAGCTCGTAGAGCTTACTGCCGATGATGCGGTAGTGGATGTCGCCGCTGCTTGCACTTCCTGTGGTTCTGTCGACACCCACACGACCGATACCATAGAGCGTCCACTCCTGTATGGCCGGGGTGTTGCTGCCGGTTCTCGTATACAAGGCTTCGTCCATGCTGGTACCATGGATACGGTACCACGTCTTGTCGTCCGTACTCGATCGGGTACGGACGACTCTTCCGAAGGCATCGTAGGCATGCGTGAGGACAGTACTCGCAGTCGTTACACGTTTGACGTCGCCGTCCGATCTCCATTCCGTCGTCCGTGCTTCGTTCATGCCAATGTTCTGCGTCTGCTGGCCTTTGGCATCCGTCGCCGTCTGGCCCGTCGTCTGGTTCTTCACGTCCGCAGTGTAGCCCGCGATACCGGCCGCCGCTTCGCTTACCACGTCCACGACGTTACTCGTCGTGGCATTCATCGTGATCGTCACGTCATCCAGAAGAACGGATGTCACCGGATCGGTCATGGCCCTTCTCGTGAAGCGCCGCATGGTTCC
>MKVH01000016.1 GCA_001899175.1 Candidatus Kapaibacterium thiocyanatum
CGGTACGATGAAGCATTCAAACGCGAGGCAGTAGCCCTCGTGATAGAACAGAAGCTGCCCTATACGCGAGCAGCGAAACAGATTGGCGTAGCCGAGGAGACGCTACGTCAATGGGTAGCGAAGTCGGGCCTGAAGCAGCAGGAGGATTCGGAGAAGACGGACAAGCAGCGTTTGCGGGAACTCGAGCGAGAGAACCGTCTTCTGCGGCAGGAGCGCGACATCCTAAAGGAGGCCGTCGGTATCTTCAGTCAACGCCCGAAATGAAGTACCGCTTTATGGACGATCGTCGGGCGAAATGGTCATTGCAGGCCATGTGCCGTGTCCTTGGCGTGAGCCGGCACGGGTACCACTGCTGGAAGCGTCGTGGACCCTCTGTTCGTACTATTCGCCAATGGCAGGCTCATCGAGCATATGCGTTCGGTCCATGAGCAGAGCAACGGGACGTATGGCAGCCCTCGGATGACGCTGCGGAACAGTGGTGAAGTGGTCACCCGCAAGACTGTCGAGAAGCTGATGCGTAGGAGTGGCCTGCAAGCCACGCGTAAGCGTCGTTACCGGCCTACGACCGATTCGACCCATACACTTGCCCCTGCACCGAATCTGCTGCAGCGTGCCTTCGTCGTCAAGGATACCGACCGTGTGTGGGTCAGCGACTTCACGGAGTTGCCTTGTCGTAACGGTAAGGCGTATGCCGTGGCTATCATGGATCTGTGTTCACGACGTATCCTGGGTATGGTTGTCTCGCACACGATGCAGACCAAGGCGCTGCTCCGGGCTTTGGATGATGCCTGCAGAACACGGAGAACCCTGCCTTCCGAGCCGGTCATATTCCATTCCGACCAAGGTAGTCAATACAACGCCGACATCTTCAGAACCGAACTGGCAAAGCGCAACTTCCAGCAGAGTATGTCCGGACGTGGCAACTGCTATGACAACGCTCCGATGGAATCCTTCTGGGCACGGATGAAGACAGAGCCTGGACGTCCACTTCTCTTCGACGACCTACGAGATGCTCGGTCGACTGTCTATCGTTGGGTCCACCTGTTCTACAATCGCCTGAGACTACATTCAGGCATCGGACTCATGACGCCTGTTCAGTTCGAGCAACAACTAGCTGTACAACCAAACGATCGTACTCA
>MKVH01000017.1 GCA_001899175.1 Candidatus Kapaibacterium thiocyanatum
CGAGCGGTACCTACACCGTCATCGTCAGGACCTCCGATGGTATGGCTTCCGTACCCCTCGTCGTCAGAAAGTAAGAGAGATCGAGTAGGGGCGAAGCGTCCCTCTACGCACCCACAACGGGGGCTCTTCGCATAGACCATAGCAGGACGTCCGGTTCCTTTTACAGGGGCCGGACGTTTTGCGTTCAAGACTATCCCGTAATGGTGTACGATCCTCGATTGCCTCGAGGCGGTCGATGCCTACTGATAACCATTCGGGAAACGTGAAGAGCGAGGAAGGTGATCGTCGGTGGGGTCAGGGAAGAAGGTATCGGTGTGTATAGTATTCGACTACGGGATAGTATGGGGACGTCGCAGCCCGGTACATATCTGGCCAACTCCTCGACTCCTGCATTCCTGATATCGTGCCGATGGTTGCTCCCGCGAAAAGGGGAGGAGATCGGTGCGTAACGGGAGCGCTATGATGTACCGGCTCTTTTCGGATATGACGGGGCCCGGTTCCTCGCAATAGCCGGTACGATCAGGAGAGAAATTCGTGCCTCGGTGCATTCATGCATTCTTCCGAGCATGAACGAACGAAGCGTTCTTCGCAGACGGCACAGCTCAGATGCTGTTTATGGCAGTCCAGATTGGCGCAGTTCACGTATTGTTCGGTCGGAGCGCCGCAATGATGACACCGTCCTACGATACGCCGGTCGTCGGTGTGGTTGATATCGACGGAAATGCGTTCGTCGAAGACATAGCATTTACCGTCCCACAGGGCGCCACGTATGTCTTCGTCCTTGCCGTAGGAAACGATGCCGCCATCGAGCTGATAGACCTCGTCGAATCCTTCGTCCAGCATGAAGGCCGTAAGCTTCTCGCAGCGTATCCCACCCGTGCAATAGGTGAGGACCGGTCGTTTCCTGTCATCGGCCATGTGTTCCCGTATCCACGCAGGGAACTCGCGGAAGGAATCCACCTCGGGCCGTATGGCACCACGGAAATGCCCCAGATCGTATTCGTATCCCGTACGACCGTCGAGGATGACGACGTCCGGACGCTGCATCATTTCGTGGAACTCCCTGGGAGAGAGATGCCGTCCGGTGCGCACGTTCGGATCAGGTGCATCGGTCCGGAACGTCACGAGTTCCGGACGGGCCCTGACGAAGAGCTTGCGGAAGACGTGATCTTCCACGTCGTCGATCTTGAACGCCATATCGGCGAACCGGGCATCGGAACGCATTACCGACATATAGGTAGCACAGTCGTCGGGACTACCCGAAACCGTACCGTTCAGCCCCTCCGGGGCGATGAGGATACGTCCGCGCAGTCCGAGGTCCCTGCACAGCGTTTCGTGGGTACGGGCGAAATCTTCCGGATCGTCGATGCGGACGAACTTGTAATAGAGGAGGACCTGATACGTTGCCATGACTGCAAAAATCGCAAGCAACTGCCTTCGTGGTACCGGTGGTAAGGGGCTCACGGAGGTTTCGTAAGTTTGCCTTGCAGCTATCCAGAGGAACAGCGTTGACGATCCACTCCCCTTGGGTGCGGGGCGCGTTGGCCTGTATCGTGTTCTGTACGGTCTTGCCTGTTCGCGCGCAGCTCCTCACACATCCATATGTACCACCTCCGCTCGGCGAGCGCACGATTGCGTATTTGCTGACGGATGGTCAGGTACGTCGAGCTCATGAATTACTGCGGCAACTCCGCATGGCTTCGCGGCTGAATGCCGCGAGCGACGCCCTGTCGTTCGATGCGGCAGAACTCCAGCGCCATTCCGGCAACAGTGCCGCAGCCGATCGCGAGATGCTGACATTCCTGCGCCAACGTCCGAACGCTCCGGGAATTCCGTTCGCCTGGTTCGAGCGCGGTCTGGCCGCACTCGAGGAACAGGACGATGCCATCGCCATCCAGCACATGGATCAGGCGGCGAGTACGGCACTGCAGGCCCTGCGCGAGCGGTCCGACAGTTCTTATGCCGTTCTCGCTCATTCGGCCAGATACTGGCAGGCCTCGGCCATGGCAAGGCAGGGACAATACAAGGAAGCGCTCGATGCGTTCACGGACTGTGCCCGAATCCTGCCCGGTGGTATCTATGCCGACAGATCGTGGTATGCCGTAGGCCAGTTGCATGAACGCAATCAGCAATACGATTCCGCCATCGCCGCATTCGCCGTCGTACGCCAGCAGTATCCCAACGGTTCCGTCGCCCTTGCCTCACGTATCAGGGAAGCACAGAATCACCTCGTTCTGCGTCAAGCCGAACGTGCGCTCGATGTCCTGACGGGTACCGACGAGCTCATGCGTCTGCGCGCGACGGGGGATACGACGTTACTTCCACCACAGGATCATGCCGAAGAGGCGGTCGAGGAAATCTCACTGCTGCGCTCGGAGGCCATGACACTGCGTGGCAAGTACCGCGCAGCGCTGGATAGCAGCCTGGTCTTCCTCTCGACATATCCGGCCTCCACCTATCGCTGGCACGTACATTTGAATGCCGGTTACAATGCGCTGAACCTCGACGAACATCAGACGGCACTGGATCACTATGGTATCGTCGTGGATTCCGTTGCCGACGACTCGAGTCCGCTCCGTCAACTCGCCCTGCTGTATCGTGCCGTGGCGCTGAAGCGGTCCGGACGTACGGCAGAGGCGTTACAGGCGTTCCAGGGGCTTTCCGTTCAGACCGGATATCCCTATCAGGCACAGGCCCTGCTCGAAGTGGGACAGGCCTATTACGAGGACGGAGATATGGAGAAGGCGCGCAAGGCTCTCGAACGTGCCGAGCGCGATTCCCGCGATGCCGTGACGACGGTGCGTGCCCAGCTTCTGCTCGGCGCGACGTTGATCGAACAGACGCAATGGTCCAAGGCTGCCGCCGTGTTCGAGCGTGCCGAACAGATCGCATCGACCGGAACCGACGCCTTCATGCCCGATCGTAACGTCTACCTCGCCGAAGCGCGCCTCAAGCGGGGGATATGTCTCGTCCAGGCATCGCAGACGCGGCGCGCGATCTCCGCGTTGACGGACTTCCTCGGTCATCATCCGGACGACACACGGCGTGACGAAGCGACATTCTGGCTCGCCGAATCCATGTACCGCGAAGACCTGCTCAAGAACGCGCAGGAACTCTACGAAGAAGTCATCAACCGTTATACGTGGAGTCCTCGCAGAGAGGAAGCGCTCTACGGACTTGCATGGACGTTCTTCCGTCGCCGCAACTTCGACCGGTCCGTCCAGGTCTTCGGCGAAATGCTTACGGCATTCCCGAAATCCAGGTATGCCGTCGAAGCCTATACACGCAGGGGTGACGGATTCTACATCACGAAGCAATATCGAGCGGCTGCCGAACAGTACGGCGAGGCGGCAAGGCTCGGACCTTCGACGGAAGAAGGGCAGTACGCAGCCTTCCAGTCAGGGCAGGCGAGCTATCGTGGCGGGGATCTGGAACATGCGAAGGCCTCCATGCGTGCCTTCGTCCTGAAGTATCCGAGCAGTCGGCTTGCGGATGACGCCCTCTACCTGATCGGTTGGGTGGAATTCCAGCAACATGACTACAGCAGCGCCGTCGGCGAATTCCGGAAACTGCTGGACACCTATCCTACCGGTGATCAGGCCGTACGTGCGTTGTACACGATCGGTGACGCGCAGTACAACAATGGCGAGCTCGATAACGCACTCGAAACGTACCGTCAGGTCATTCGCCGCTATCCGTCGCATCCACTCGCCGTGGAAGCTGCGCGCAGTATGCAGTACGCACTCCAGGGTATGGGACGTGTCGATGAAGCCCTTGCCATTGCCGATACGCTCATCAATGCCAATCCCCAGTCCGTGGCAGCGGAGGAGTTCACCTTCAAGAAGGCCGAGATATTCTATTCGGGCAAGAACTATTCCAATGCCGCTTCCGAGCTGGAAGCGTTCATGAAGAAGTATCCGTCGGCCGAACGTCAGGACGAAGCACTCTACATGCTCGGCATGACCTATCTCAACATGAAGGATGTGGGGCAGGCCCGCAATGCCTTAAACGATCTCGAGAAGAAGTACGCTGCGAGTTCCTTCGTGCCGAAGAGCAAGCTCGAACTTGCCGAATACTTCGAACGAACCGCGAACGCGACTTCCGCGGATTCGATCTATGCCATCGTCCTGGAACGCTTCGCGTCGGATACCCCGAGTGCATCGCGTGCCGGATTCGAGCGTGCATCGCTCGCCCGTATGCGTGGAGACTCCGTACGTGCTCTCGACCTATACCGCATGACGGCAGATCGTTATCAGGGAACGGAGTTCGGAGATCAGGCCCGCTACCAGGTCGCCATGGTCTATCGCAAGCAGAAACAGAACGACAGTGCACGTTATCACTTCATGCTGCTCGCATCGCGCACGGCGAATGCCCTGCTCGCCGCCGATGCTCTCTACCACACAGGTGAGACCTTCGTACGCGAGAAGAGATATGCCGAAGCCATTCCCGTCTTCACGCGAGTACGAGAAGAATTCGCCGGCAACGAAGACTGGTACACGTTGTCCATGCTCCTGCTCGGCGAAAGCCATGAGCAGTTGCAGCAGACCACGGAGGCTCTGGATGCCTATCAGGTCGTGGCAGGACTGCGTCCCGACGACGACTACGGCAAGACGGCACTGGCACGTATCAAGCGTCTGCAGAAGGGAGGACGCCGATGAAGCCGATCGCCGTTCTTCCGGTCATACGACGTTCCATCGTTATCGCAGGTCTGTGCGTCGTTCCGGTCATCGCATTCGCACAGCAGCAACCCCAGCAGCCGCAACAACCGGTTCCACCGCCGAACTCGCCCCTCGAGCTTCCGGAATTCATCGTGACCGGTAAGGAGCACGTGGACATTCCAGGGAGTGCGAAGCAGGCTCCGGCAAGACCTCCGATGCTGCCGAAGAAGAGACTCGACACGCTCAATACGCTCGAGAAGCAGCCCGCACCGTCGATGCCCGCACGTTCACTGCCCGTACTCAAACGTACTACGTTGCTGTGGCCGGGATACGTCCAGGCGGAACTCGGACAGTACGTGACGCCCGATGTCAGGGCCGGCTATTCGTTCGAGACCGGAGGCTATCGCATCGATCTGGCCGGTGGTGCGGAACTCAGCAGCGGCCACCTCGACAACGCCGGATACGGCAAGTACGATATCCGCGCCTTGAGCACGTACGTGGCACCGGAAAAGTTCATCTTCTTCGGTGGGAGCACGACCGAGGTGGACCTGAAGTATTCGACGAAGTCCTACAAGCAGTTCGCCCTGGCTGCAGCGCCCGAACGATCCACGACCGCCCTCCATGCCGGACTCGGCGTACAGGGAAGACACGAGGGATTCGTCTACGATGCAGGAGCATCGTGGACGACGACGTCGCTCGACGTACCCGTACGTCTCGTACGGGACAACGTCCTGCGTGGTCATGCCAGGATCGAGAATCAGTGGCGCTCCTTCGACGTGGGGGCGATGGCCGATCTGAACGTCCGTACCTATGCGGGTCAGGACTATCCGTTCATCATGGCGTCGGGCTATGGCCGCTGGGTCTCGGATCTCATGCGTATCACGGGCGGCATCGGCTTCCAGACGGCCAGATCGACGGCCGGTGACGACCGCTTCGGCCTGCTGATCAAGGGTGGTGTGGAGCTGTTCCTCGGTCCGGATCTTACGCTCCAGGCCACTGCGAAGAGCGGTCTGCGGCCGGTAGGCTTCGCCGACCTCCTCGACCGGAATCCATATCTGAACGACAGCATCGTCCTCGACGCTTCCTACGACATCGTCGACCTCGATGGGATGCTGCTCTTCCATCCCACGACACGGCTTTCCATCGGTGCAGGCATCCGCCTGCGCCAGACGGACAGGATGCCGGTATGGGTCGGTGCCACGAATGCAACCTTCGCCCTGGCCTATGAGTCCGTAACCACGATCCAGATCCCCGGGCAGATGCGCTGGATACCGGGTGGACGCGACGCGGTCACGGCTGACGTTGCGATCACCAATGCCACGCTGAGCGGTGGGCGGGCCCAGCCATACGTTCCTGCCATCACGGCATCGGCATCGTACGATCATTCGTTCTCGTCGCAATTGCTGACGCAGGTACACGTTGTCTATATCGGCGATCGATGGGCGGATCTGGCCAATACGATCCAGCTGTCGGGATACGTTGATCTGCGCCTTGGTGCGAAGTATGCCGTCTCCAATGCACTTACGGTACAGCTTCGCGCACATAACCTTCTCGGCAGCTCCATCGTGCTGTGGGAAGGCTATCGTGAGCGGGGTATTTTTGTGAGTGGTGGTATTACCTGGAAGTTCTGATCATGGCACAAAACGATACGTGGGATGATGGAGGGTTCGACGACAAGGACGGCTTCATGGACGATGCCGGTGCGTCGTCCGCCGCTCCCGTTCCCGCACCCGACCAGGCGGCCGTGCCCCCGACGCCGGAGCCGGCGCCGAAACGCATCGTGATCACGGAACCGGCCCCGCCGATACCGCCGCCTCCGGTGGAAGAGAAGAAGAGGGGAGCAGGATACTGGACTCTCGTCATCGCCGGCCTCGTACTCTTCGTCGCTCTCGGCGGATACGGTCTGTACTGGCTCTTCGGACGTCCGACCGTCGAGGACGAGCTGTTCATTGCCGACGAAGGCGAGCCATCAGCCATCGTTCATGATACACCGGCGAGTACGCCGCCCACGGCAATCGATACGCCCCTCGTTACCCGTAACGAGGGTATGACGGATTCGGCAGTACCGGCACCTGTAACGCGTTCCGAACAGCAGCCGAACCATTCGAAGCCGGCGCCGACACCAAGGAAGGCGCCCGAGACGTCGTTACCCACGACACCCGCACCGTCGAAGAACCAGCCCCTGTTCGTCGTCCAGGTCTTCAGCAGTCCGTCACGCGACGATGCCGACGAATGGTTGCAGATGCTGAAGGAGAAGAGCATCTCCGATGGCTACATCGCGGAGCAGCAGATCAAGGGCAAGGCATGGTTCCGGGTACGATTCGGTCAGTTCGGCAATCGGGAGGATGCGGAAGCGGCGGCGATCCGGTTCGGATTCCGTCAGCCGTGGATCGCGCGTATTCGTTGATGAGAACACACTACGACGATAGGGAAACATCGCTCCAGATACATCTGGTGTGGAATCCGAATGCCATCAAGGGCTACGTGGCTGCGATCGGCATCATGGCCGTCGTGCTGGGCATGACGACATGCACGAGCATCGAACCGCCGGAACCCATCGAGCTGCCGAGTACGACGGGAGTCCAGCTCCTGATCTTCGGTGACGGCGACGGCACGGGCGCACGCAAGGGCAATCTTACCGCGGAAGGGCGTTCCCAGCGTGGTAAGGAATCGACGAATCCACTCGACGATGCGACGAAGGCCTCGGCATCCAATGCCACCAAGACGGCCGGCGATCCTTCGCAGACCAATCGCATCCTCGCCTCCAACGATGTCGGCGGCCGGGGCAAGGAAAAGGACGACGGAGATGCCATCGACCGCATCATCGGCAAGAGCGATGGCAGCGACGACGGTACCGGCCTCGGTGGTGCGGGAACCGGCCGGGGCAAGGGTCTCGGCAACAGCGATATCGACTGGGGCGGCGGTGGTAACCGCATCGTCCTGCAGAAGGTGATGCCCGACTTCCCGACAGGAACGTGGAATACGGAGGTCAAGCTGCGCTTCCGGGTCCGCTCCGACGGAACGGTCGCCTACGCTCTTCCCGTGCGCAAGGGCAATCCCGCGGTCGACAACGCCGCCATCAGGGCCATGATGCAATGGCGGTTCAACAAGCTGGGCAGTGAGACGGAAATGGAAGGCTTCATCACCTTCGTATTCAGGAACAGTTGATGCACGACGTCATTGCCTGGTTCACGGACCTTCCGTCGCCGATGCGTATCGGCATCGTCGTTCTGCTGATTCTCCTGTGTTTTTCCATCGTCAAGCGCCTTGTGAAGCTTGCGATCTTGGTCACAATCCTTATCATCCTCATCTTTGTACTTCGCGCCGTAGTGCAAGCGGGCTGACGGCCGGGCATTGTTCCATCGAATCACTCCTTCTGCATGTCATACTCCATTGGCGTCATCGGCACCGGATATGTTGGTCTGGTCACCGGTACCTGTCTGGCCGAAAGCGGCAACCGCGTTCTATGTATCGACGTCGATCCTGCGAAGATCGACAAGCTGCGTCGCGGTGAAGTGCCCATCTACGAGCCGGGACTCGACCACCTGCTGGAGCGGAACATCAGGGAACAGCGTCTGACGTTTTCGCTCGATTTGACGGACGCCGTGCGTGAATGCAAGCTGCTCATGCTCTGCCTTCCGACGCCGCCCGACGAAGATGGATCGGCCGACCTGGGCTACGTCCTTGGCGTGTCGCGCGACATCGCGGTACTCCTGAACGAACTCGACATCAAGGAACCCCGCATCGTCATCAACAAGAGTACGGTACCCGTGGGTACCACGGCCCGCATCCAGTCCATCTTCGATGAGCTGGCTCCCGCACGGCAGGTCGACGTCGTCAGCAATCCGGAATTCCTCCGCGAGGGCTTCGCCGTGGAAGACTTCATGAAGCCCGATCGTGTCGTCGTCGGTACGTCCAGCCCGTATGCCGAAGAAGTGATGCGCGATCTCTACGAACCCTTCATGCAGTCTGGGAATCCCGTCCTCGTCTTCGACGTCAAGAGCGCCGAGATCGCCAAGTATGCCGCCAATGCCTTCCTGGCGACGAAGATCTCCTTCATGAACGATCTGTCGGCCTACTGCGAAACCGTCGGAGCCGACATCGAGAACGTCCGCATCGGCATCGGTGCCGACGATCGTATCGGGCGCCGCTTCCTGTTCGCTGGTATCGGATACGGGGGAAGCTGCTTCCCGAAGGACGTCAAGGCCATCATCCATTCCGCACGCCAGGCGAGCACGCCGCTGGCCATCCTCGAATCGGTACAGGACGTCAACAAACGTCAGGCCGTCCGCTTCATGGACCGGCTGCGCAAGCGCTTCGACGGTCTGATGGAAGGACGGGAGGTAGCCCTGTGGGGACTGGCCTTCAAGCCCGATACCGACGACGTGCGCGAGGCGCCCGCCTTCACCCTCATCGACATGCTGCTCGCCGAAGGCGCATCCGTACGTGCCTACGATCCCGAAGCAGTGACCTCCACGCAACGCGTCTACGGCGACCGCATCCGGTATGCCCGGTCGATGTACGATGCCGTCGATCAGGCCGACGTTCTGCTCATCGCAACGGAGTGGAACGAATTCAGGAAGCCGGACTGGACCCTCGTCAAGGAAAAGCTGGTCCGTCCGCTCGTCTTCGATGGTCGTAACATGTACGAACTCGACGACATGCTGGCCGAAGAGATCGAATACCATAGCATCGGCAGAGGAACGGTCATTCCGGATACGGAAGACTGATCGTCATTTATCGCGCCGGTGTATCGTGCGGCCGGTCACGGCCTTGAAGACACGGAACTGCCTTCTGCTGCGCCACCAGCGCTTCATGCGCAGGATCATCATGCGTACCAGTCGTCCTAGCGAGAACTTGCTGCCGAAAGACGAGGGATCGAGCATGTTGCGCAACTGCATGCGCTCCATGTCCGATATCGATGCATCGTCGGCATTCGTCCCGGGTTTGTTCAGGATATGCTGGAGCATGTTCTCCAGTTCCTTCGCCGCCTTTTCCAGGCGGGGAGCATCGATCACGTTGTACTGCATCAGCAGGTACAGGTGGTCGTAGAGGATTGCCGCACGTTTGATGTCTTCCACCTGACGTTCGGATCGCAATGCCTCGAGGAGTGAATCGGCGAGGTCCTCGAGTTCTCCCACGTGAACTTCGGCAAGCGAGAACAGCTCCCTTGGATCGATGTCGTCCACGTTGACGTAGACGGTACTCAGGCGCTGTATCTCCTGGCCATAGTGCTCGGAGACGTGCTGGCCAATGCGTTCCGTGAGGTTGTCGATCTGCCGTTGCAGCAAGCCGAGCTGGCTCTTCAGACCTTCCTGCCGCAGGTGTCCCGACGCCGTCGATATCTGCAGTTCGATATCCCGTTTCTGCTTGATCAGGTCGCGGAGACGAATGGCATCCTCGTTCGACGAATGATAGATCTGGTCTTCGATGACCTTCGCATCGATGTGCATGCGCGCGCTACCGATCCGCACGGTGTTGACCGTGATACTGTCGCCCATGGCTTCGCGGAGTTTCTCCAGATCGATATGGGCCACGCCATCGGTGATGACGAGGATCTGGGCATGGCTGAGCTGGCTCTCGTGCTGTATGTCGTCGATGGCCACGCTGAGGGCCTTCTGCAGCACGGTACCGTTGCCGATGGCGTTGATGTGCATGATCTGGCTGATCAGCCTGTCGTAGCCAGGCATATCGCGCGCCGTGAGGAGTTCGCCGACGGTGAGATCGAAGGTCCGGAAGAAGATCGTGCCGAGTTCGCGCTGGTTCTGCTGGAGGAAGATATAGGCGATGGCCTTCGCGAGATGGATGCGGTAGTGCTGGCGCATCGAGCTCGAGGTGTCGAACAGGATGTAGACTTTCTGCTTGCGATCGTCCGGGGCGAAGCGATCGCTCTCCGTCTGATACCTGAAGTTGCGAGGTGTGCGCGGCCTCGGCATCCACAGCGAACGCTCGGCAAGGCGCTGCAGGAAGACCGTCTCGGGAAGCAGGAACTGATAGGGATAGATGTGGCGTACTTCGGTGACGCTGCGGATGAGATCGGCCTCGTATTCCTTCGCTTCGGGAACGTTGGGTACCAGGATATGTTCGAGCGAATTGTCCTTGCTGCCGGGCTCGTTCAGTTCAAGGATGGGGGCGAGGGCACGGGCCAGTGACTGCGTCTGGTCCTCGATGATGCGGGCGATCTCGTAGACGAGGGTGAAGTCCTCGGGCAGATGCTCCTCCACCGTATCGAAGAATCCGAATTCCTCCATACGGGAAAAGAACTCCGACGTCTCGATCGCAGACCGTATCATGGACTATTCCTCCTGGCCGCGGGTCAGCTCGCGTTCCACGGCGATCATCGTCGACTGGAGCGTCCGTTCCACCGAATGCTTCAGCTCGCGCACTTCGTCGCAAGCAGGGAGGAAGTCCGTGAGGAACTGCTCGAGCAGCTTCCTGTTCTGTTCCTGTGGATTCTCCGAACCGAACTTCTCCTTCACCCATTCGAAGAACGACTTCCTGACGTGATTGCCGGCGAACTGCGACAACGGCTGCTGCATGAGCTTCGGATTCTCGCGGATATCCTCGAGCAGTTCCGTGAAGTCCAGCAGGATCGTCACCTGATCGAAGCCGCGCGATGCCGTCAGCGAGTTCAGGACGGTCGTATAGGCCTTCTTGAAGAGAGCGACTTCTTCGGGCAAGCCTACGGTCGCGAAGATGAAGTAGAGTTTGCTGACGTCGCTGTGGACGACTTCCGTCCGGCCCTTGAGCAGGGCGAGGGCGCGCAGGAGGTCGAGCGATTTGGCTTGTGTACGGGGAGAGATGTAGAAGTCCTTGCCGTCGTGCTGCTTGGCCTTCTCGTGCAAGGCCCTGTTGCAGAGGAATTCGAAATGCCTGATCACGATGTTGGTGAAGTAGAGCATTTCGGCCGTGATCGAGATCGAGAAGTCGTCGCTGTATCCGGTGATGATCCGGTTCATGTGCTGGAGCTGGGAGAAGGCGATGCGCTTCGGCGCGGGTGCGGGCTTCCCGCCGTGTACGAGATAGCGCTGCGAGATCTTGTACTGGATGAACGGATCCTTGTCCGGCAGGATGACGGCCTTGAACAGGAACCGGTCCAGCAATGCCTCGGTCACTTCCGAGACGCGCAGATAGTTCGTGGCGGCGATCACGGAGTGGAGCGTCGACGGAACGTCCTGTACACCCCGCATCAGACGCCGTTCGTTGAGGAGCGAGAGCAGGGCACGGAGGGTGAAGTCGTTGGCATCGAAGATCTCGTCGATGAAGCCGAACTGGCTCTCGACCAGAGAGCCCTCGGTGTTGTGGACGATACGTCCGGATTTGAGCTGTTCAAGGTCGAGTCCGCCGAAGTAGGTGTCCGGTTGCTGTTCCTTGCTCGCCTGGACGCGGAAGATACGCGCCCCTTCGAACATGCTGAAGACCTGTTCCGCGAGAAGGCTCTTGCCCACGCCGGTGCGGCTCTGCAGCAGGAGATGTTCGGCGGTGAGCAGGGCGCAGAAGGCCTGTTCGATGATTTCTTCACGGTTGATGACGCGTGTTCCGATGAATGCCGCGGCATCCTTCAGTTCCCTGGCGATTTCTTCGATGCTTCGAATGGTTTGCGACCCACTTGCCATGCCCTCATCCTCCGGTGAATACTCCAACGAGGCGGAAGATAGCGAGGGTGCGGAGAAACGCAAGGGCTATACATGCAGGTAATACGGTCGCATGAGATCCTTCATCGCGTCGGTATAGACGCCAGGTGCGGAACGGACCGTGAGATGGTCGTCGGCAGCTTCCGTCGTGCCGCTCCTGTCCCGTACCGTCCATACGATGATGATACGCCGTTGCGGCAGGTCGTCGCGATCCCTGATCCACAGGCGTCCACTGTCGACGAGACCCTGGGACGCCATCGCGGCGGTGAGGACCTCCAGTTCGGTCACCGGAACCAGAATCGTCGCCCTGCCCGATGGAGCGAGAAGAAGGCGGCAGATCGTCGCGAGATCGTCGAAGGACAACGTTTCCGCATGACGTGCGGTCCGCTTGACAGGGTCGACCGAAGGGGGCTGGTTCTGGAAGAAGGGCGGATTGCAGAGGATGTGGTCGTATCGCCCTTCGCGTCCGACGGACCACGCCCGGATGTCCGCACGATGTACGGCGATACGCTGCCCGTAGTCGGATGTCGCGACGTTGTCCGTCGCATCGGCACAGGCTCCTTCGTCGACGTCGACGGCGTCGATGCGTGCATCCGGGAGCCGTTGGGCGGCCATGAGGGCCAGCAATCCCGTACCGGTGCCGATATCGACGACCGTCGATGCACCCTCGAGAGGCGCCCATGCTCCGAGGATACAGGCATCCTGCGTGACCTTCATCGCCGCACGATGCTGATGGATGGTGAAGGTGCGCATGGCGAAGAAACCGGGAGGCATGGCTGAGCGTCGGATGATCGAGGAAATGAGAGCCGAAATTAACGGAACACGCAATCCTGCGGTAATTTGCGGGCTATGGAGAACGAGATATTTCCCACGGTCGATCTGGGACGTAAGGTCGCCGGACTGCCGACGCGTCCCGGCGTGTATCTGCACAAGGACACGGGCGGAACCATCATCTACGTAGGCAAGGCCAAGAGCCTGCGGAACAGGGTGCGCTCCTACTTCCAGCAGGGACGTCCCGTGGATGCCAAGACGAAGGCACTGATGCTGCGTATCGCGGACGTCGACGTGATCGTGACGGACAGCGAAGCAGAAGCGCTCATCCTCGAGAACACGCTGATCAAGGAACACAAGCCGAAGTACAACGTGCTGCTGAGGGACGACAAGTCGTATCCATACATCCGCATCACGAAGGAAGAATTCCCGCGCGTGTTCAAGACGCGCCGCGTCATCAAGGACGGGAGCAGGTACTTCGGCCCCTACACCGACGGTACGTATCTCTTCTATCTCCTCAAGACGCTGCGATCCGTCTTCCCGCTGCGTTCGTGCGATCTTCCGCTCACCGAGCCGACGATCGCCGCCCGGAAATGGAAGGTCTGCCTCGACTATCACATCAAGAAGTGCGAAGGGCCATGTGAAGGATTCGTTACTGCGGCCCGCTACAACGAATACATCCGCCAGGCACAGCAGATCCTGCAGGGACGCACGAAGGACCTCGAACGCCAGCTCGAGGAACGTATGATGCAACTTGCCGAGGAGCTCCGCTTCGAGGACGCGGCCATCATCAGGCAGAGGCTCGGACATCTGCGCGACTATACGGCCAAGCAGAAGGTCATGTCCGCGGACGATGTCGATCGCGACGTCTTCGCTCTCGCCCGCATCGGAACCACGGCATGCACGGTCGTCTTCACCATTCGCGACGGCAAGCTTGTCGGCAAACGTCATTTCTTCGTATCGCAGTCCCTGGAGCAGCGTGACGAAGAACTCATACGGACGACGATCGAACGCTGGTATCTTGAATCGGAGACTGTGGCCGACGAGATACTCCTGCCCGATCATGTTGACGATGAGGAAATGCTGACGGCCTATCTTCGCGAGAAGAAAGGGCGTGCCGTCGATATCGTCGTTCCGAAGATCGGCGACAAGCGCAAGCTGCTCGTCATGGCCGAGACGAATGCCGACCTGCTGTTGAGGGAACTGCTTCTCCAGCAGGCACAGAAGGATCAATCCATCCCCAGGGCGGTGCTCTCGCTGCAACGCGATCTTCGCCTGCCACGCATGCCACGTCGTATCGAGTGCTTCGACAACTCGCACATGCAGGGTACGGACTACGTCTCGTCGATGGTGGTCTTCGTCGACGGCAAGCCGAAGAAGAGCGAGTACAGGAAGTACAAGCTTCGCGAGGTGACGGGTAACGACGACTTCGAGGCGATGAAGGAAGTGCTGACCAGACGCTACGGTCGTGCGATCGAGGAAGGCACGGAACTGCCCGACCTCGTCATCATCGACGGCGGCAAGGGACAGCTCTCCCATGCGATGGAAGTGATACGCGGTCTCGGTATCGAAGACAGGTTCACGGTCGTCGGTCTCGCCAAGCGACTCGAGGAAGTCTTCTTTCCCGAGGAAGGTGATCCGGTCTATCTCCCGAAGACATCGAGCAGTCTGCGGCTTCTGCAGCAGGCACGCGACGAAGCGCATCGCTTCGCCATCACCTATCATCGCACGTTGCGTGACAAGCGTACGCTGCAGACGGAACTGACGGAGATTCCCGGTGTCGGTGATGCGTCGGCGAAGAAGCTGTTGATCGGTCTGGGTTCCGTAGCGGCCGTACGCGCCGCATCGCTGGAAGAGCTCTCGCGTCATGTGGGCAAGGCCCTTGCCGAGAAGGTTTACTCATACTACCGTGCCAATGAACACACGTCTACTTGATCTCCTCTACGACAGATTGCGCGACCTGGCGCAGATGGATTGGTCCGCCTACCGTGTTCCCGGCCGATGGGTGGGTAGCACGCGAGGCCCTGTATCGTTCTCGTCCGCACCGGCCTACTTCATCCATCAACTGGAGTGGATCGCCGCACACGGACGGATGGAGCGACAGCCGTGGTCCTACGACACCGCCGTTACGTACAATGGCCTCGTACGACATGTGACGGCCTACGATCACGGGAACGACGAGGTGGAAGGCTGGCGTTCTACCGGCACCTTCCTGAAGATGATCGGCCTTCTGCCGTATCTGTACGGCCTCGGCGTGAATACCATCAGCATCCTGCCCGTCACCACGATCGGCGAGATCGGACGAAAGGGGACGCTCGGATCGCCGTATGCCATCAAACATCCTCTGCGTATCGAACCATCGCTCGACGAACCCGCACTCGGCTGGCCCGTCGACGATCAGTTGCGTGCCTTCGTCGCGGCAGCGCATCTTCTGGGAATGAAGGTCGTGATGGAATTCGTATTGCGTACGGCGTCCGTCGACAGCGATCTCGTACCGCATCACCCCGAATGGTTCTACTGGATAGACGAAGCCAGGTGTGCCGTTGCCGCGGGAACGTTCGCGCCCCCGACCTTCACCGACGAGCAACTCAAGGAAATGAAGGCGAAGGTGGAGAAACGTGAATTCGTCAATCTTCCGGAACCGCCGGCTCCGTATCGCGAGCTCTTCACCAGTCCGCCGCTTCGCGTGGAACGCGACGACGGGGGCTGGAAGGGCAAGGGAGCGGGTGGACGTACCCTGCGCATTCCCGGTGCCTTCGCCGACTGGCCGCCCGACGATCCGCAGCCCGCATGGACAGATGTGACGTATCTGCGTCTGCACGACCATTCCGGATATCGCTACATGGCGTACAACACCGTGCGCATGTACGAGCGCAGTCTCGATGTACCCGGTCATCGCATGCTGGCACTCTGGAATCTCGTCGCGGGCATCATCCCGCACTACATCAGGACCGTCGGTATCGATGGCGCCTTGATCGACATGGGTCATGCCCTGCCGCGCGACCTGCGCCAGCGCGTCCTTACCGAAGCGCGCTCGCTGCGTCCGGACTTCCTGTTCTGGGAAGAGCAGTTCAACATCTCGGCACCATCACGGGATGCAGGATACGATGCCGTCGTCGGCTATCTGCCGTTCGATGCGCACGACCCGGTGAAGCTGACGGACTTTATACGACGCATCGCCAGGGAGCGCCTTCCGGTACGATACTTCGCGACGCCGGAAACGCACAACACTCCACGTACGGCATCGCGGAACGGTGGTGCCGACTATGCCCGTTGCGTATGGGGCATTCTGCGTCTGTTGCCGGGTGGTATACCGTTCCTGCACGCCGGAATGGAGCTCGGTGAAACTGTTCCCGTCAACACCGGCCTCGGCTTCACTGCCGAAGAGATCGCCGAATGGCCCGTCGAGAAGCTGCCGCTGTTCTCCGAAGCCCGTCTTCCGTGGGACACCGATCTGTCCATCGACGAACATATCGCAGCCTTGAACACGGCGTTCGCGGCGACCTACGTTTCCCATATTCTAACGGCAGAAGATCGCATCTTCGTCGTCGATGTCGATGATGCGCTGATCGCCTTCGTACGTCTGCCCGGAGGTTCGAATTCGGGAATACTCGTCGTGGGCAATCCCGGCCCGACTTCCATCGAATGCTCGTTCCGGATTCCCGGTGAGGCCGCCGTATCCATGCTCGCATCGAATGCGGGCCTGCGTATGGTCGATGGCCTCGTCGTCGGTACCATCGAAGCATGGGACACGGTGATCGTTCCGACCTATCATGTCGTACAATAGTATCGTTCGCAATCAATACGATCGCAAGGTCAAGATGAAGGTTCTATGCGCACTGATGATGGCGATCTGCCTCGGTACGTGGCCCATGCACGGCCAGGTACGGGAGGGGACCTATCCCGTCACCGTACATGCAGGATATGGAGTCCTCACTGCCAGACTTTTCGTCGAGTCCATCGCGAGTGCCATCTTCACCGGGATCTTTCCGACCGATGACAAGCTGGACGTCTCGATGGGATACGGTCCGGTCATCGTCGGAGCCTACAAGCCGTTGAACAGGTGGTTCGGCGTCGGTATCGATGCAGGGGTGTACCAAATGCGATATACGTGGACCAGCAAGCAATCGGACGTCGTGACGCATCGATACAGGTCGTCGCGCATGATGATCCTGCCCCGTATCGACGTGCTGTGGATGAACGACGAGAAGATCCTGGTGAGTTCCGGTGCTGCGCTCGGTGGATCGTTCCTCGTCTCCGGTACGAATGAAATCGGTACCTACGAGATGTCGGAGCCGACGACACTTACCGAATTCCAGTTCAACATCCTGACGGTCCAGTCGGGTGGTGATGTCGGCGGCTTCCTCGAGATCGGCTTCGGATCGCGAGGGCTCTTCCATGGTGGATTGTACGTCAGGTTGTGATCGTCACCATCTCTTTACCCACGTCAGCATGGGAACGACGGGGAGCGAAGGTGCAGCGGCACCACTCGCAGGTATCGCCGTGAGGGTGATGCCGGCTTCCAGGGCATAGGTCTCGCCGAAATATCGTACGACGGCGGTGATGGGCACGACCGGCATCGTGCGCATGAAGAAGCCCTCGACGCAGAGTTTCCAGTTACGACCGATCCGGTAGTCGCCACCGAGACCGAAGATCGTGGCGTCCGCATCGAACGAACCTTCGAAGGCCGTCACATGACGCTTGAAGGCATAGCCTGCATAGGCGTTGATGCGATGATCGTCGTTGCCGTATCCGACGGTCGCCCACAAGGCGTTGAACGTGATCCGGGAGTCGATCCTGTCGATGGAGAAGTCCTGATCGTAGGTGCTCTGACCGAACTGATAGCCACCACCGGCGACGACGTCCTTTCCGATGGGTGCGCCGATCTTGACGCCGAGGGAATAGGCGTACTGCATCGAAGCATCGTAGCCCGTGGCACCGAACCATCGGCTCGGAACGGGAATGAGGCCGCCGGCGAGAATCATGACGTTGTCATGCACGGATGCACCTGTCTGCAATCCCACCGCATCGTAGACGCCGGTCGTGATGGTCCCGGCAGGAGGAATGACGGCGCTGGGTAGCATGATGGTCCGGAACGTGGTCGGATCCGAAAGGGCGACGGGAGCCTCGATACCTTCACCCGTGACGACGGCGACGATGGGGTCGTCCAGTCCGGATATCTTGAATTCGATGGTGGTCGTCGCACGGCCGAGACGTTCCGGCTTGAAGGTGACGGGGAACGTGAACGTTTCGCCGGGCTTCAACGTGAATGCCGGTTCCGGGTCGAAGGTGAATTGCTGGTTATCGGGACCTCCGGGGCGTACATGGATGATCCGCACGTCGGTCGTGCCGGTATTCCTCAGTATGGCGGGGGGTGTCGTTGTGCGGGAGTCGGTCAGGGGGACGGCGCCCATGTCGATCGTCGTGGACGATGCATCGAGCAGCGAAGGCAGTGCACGTCCGGTGATGCGTGCGCGCAGCGCTCCTGCCTGGGTCTGTGCGATGGCCAGCGTGGCGAGCTCGCCCTGACGCGTGGGATGGAACGAATATTCGAGGTTGCGGCTTTCGCCGGGCCGGAGCGTGAACCCTCCTTCGGTGCGCAGACCGAAGTCCATTGCCTGACTGCCTTCGAGCGTGATCGACAGAACGTCGAGCGGAACGCTCCCCGTATTCGTGATGGCGGAAGTCACGACGGAGTCCTTCGACGTGCCAACGTATCGCGCCGCGAAGCGCACGTCCTTGATGATGGCCCTGGTCTGTACGAGGGCCCAGCGATGATCGCTGACGTCTTGTTGCACGACCGTGGCACCGATGTCGTATCGTCCCGCTCCATCGGCAGCATTCACGACGACGACCTGATCTCCCGCAGCAGTGAATGACGGGGTACCGTCATGACGGCGGTACTGTGCGATCTGGACACCCGTCTGCGCATCGAAGACCGTGGCGAGGAAGGGGCTCAGCAACATGATCGTCGTGCCGTCCGGACTGAAGATGGCATCCGATACACTGCCCGATGACGGTGGACGCTGGATCGTGACGAGATCGCGTCCCGTTGCTGTTTCGACGATCTTCGTCTGATCGCGTCCCGTCTCCAGTGCTGCACGACTGCCATCGGCGCTGAAGCTGACGTACGTGTTGTCGTTCACGTACTGCCGGTGCGAGAGGTTCCGGATCTTCACTCCCGTGCGTGCGTCGTGCAACGTCGTGTTACCGTTGCCGTCAGCGACGGAGAGCAGCGCGCCGTCGGGCGAGAAGGCCGCACGATAGTAGCGCGCGATACCCGGTGTCCTGATTTCGTAGAGAAGGTTCCTCGTGTCGACATCGATGACGCGGACCGCGCTGTCCATCTCGCAGATGGCGACGCTTTCGCCATCCGGCGATATCGTGGCCCACCTGATCGCCGGCTTGCTGCGCGGGAGAGTGGCGACGACCGTTCCCCTGGTATAGTCGAGGACGATCGTGGAATCGCTCATACCACCGGCGACGAGGAGGCGTCGTGCCTGCCGCGACGCTTCGATGGCGACCGTATGCGTCGCCGTCGGCAGCTCGTGTCGCCAGCGAACGGTTCTCGTCGGGATGTCCACGCCGACGACGAAGCCCGGAGTCCATCCGATGAGCGTCGTACCGTCGGTGATCGACATGATCTGATCGATTCCGTCGATGGACGAGAGCAGTCGACCGTCTTCGGCATCGAGGAAACGGATGGTCCCACCACCGGACGTCATGACGGTGGAGCCATCGGCTGTGATGACGGCAGACGTCGTGCGCTGACCCTTGAATGCGGTGACCGGTTCGGCGATGGCTCGTGCGGTGGCCGGTACTTCCTGCGAAACGCGCAGAAGGCACGAATCGCTCGGTGTCGACGGAGCTTTCCACATGTATCGATGCCCCTTCACGTTGCCTGCGATGACGTTCCACGTGCGACCGTCGTCATAGCTCACGTCGAGTCGTACGGGCGCATCGGGCGGCACTCCGTCGTACCGCAGCTCGGCCGTACGATTCACCCAGAGACGTTCGCCGCCGTTCGGATAGACCACGCGGATCGTCGGTTGCCGTGACGGCCCCGACAGGGAGCCGGCCGAAACGTAGATAGGAGGCAGAGGGCAGGGACTAGCGTCGATGTCGAAGCGTGAGACGACGTAGGACGTGTCGTCGGCCGTATAGGTCAACGTCATGACGAGAGAATCGCCGGCTGCGATGTCGACCGGGAACGACGCTGCCGAAAGACGGATCGGTCCCGGGCTCGCGGCTGCGATGCGGTCGATTCTTACTGCGGCGTTCGTTGCCTTGATCGCGACGGTCCGCGTAGCCGTCGCACCTGCTGGGACGATCCCGAACGATGCCGATGCGGGGACGATGGTCGCGCGTGCGACGAGTGAATCCGGTGTGCGCAGTGGTGCCGACACCGTATCGCTTCCGACGATGAAGGTGACGTTCCTCACGGGACCGCAGGCTGCCGACGGCGTCCACCATATGGTGCAGCCGTTGTTCGTCGTGGCGGCCGTATGGATTCTCTTGTAGGCCATGACGGCTTCGGCGACGGTGGTGACGTTCTCGAACCACAGTCCGCCCGTCTCTTCGGCGACGTTCTTCAGGATACCTGGCATCGTCATGCCGAGAGATACGCAATAGACCGTCGTGTTCGCTTCACGGGCCGCGGCCAGGATATGATCCATGCGCCCTTCACCGAGGCCGTCCGTCAGGAAGACCAGTACTCGCCGATGACGTCCGGTCGCGGCCACGCGCAGTCCGCCGTACGGATCGCCGACGAAGGCCTGTTCGTAGTTCGTGCCGCCACGGGGCTGGATATCGGTCAGGACATTCGAGAGGTGCGTCTTGTCGGACGTGAAGTCGATGTTGAGATAGTGCCGGTGGTCGAACGAGGTGATGGCGCATTCCGATCCATTGCCGAGCGCATCGATCCAGGCATCGGCCGCAGCACGCGCAAGGGAGATGTTGGGGGCGCCCTTTGCCATCGAGCCCGAGACGTCGATCGTCAGCACCGACGAAATGGGAAGTGACGTGCCTGGTTCGGGACACGAGATACTGTCGACGTTGTACGTTCGGCCCTGATCGAGGATGCGGATATCCGTTGCGGCCATCGGAAGCAGGCGGGCCGTCGTCTGGTCGAGATGCATGACCTGTGCCCTCGCCGTTGGATGGCGGTCGTATCGTACTCCACCGATGTGGGTCGACGTCCGCTGTGCGGTCGCCGTGAACGTGGCGATCGACAGGCAGAGGAGGAAGGCAAGGTTCTTCATGATGCGGCGGTTCCGGACGAGGCCTTGCGAGCCGAGCCGAAGATGCGGCGCAGCGTCAGCAGCATCGGAAGCAGGACGAGCTGGAGGTTGACGTTGCGGTGGACCTGGCGGACCGCCTGCTCGATGGCCGTCAGTGCTGCAGGATAGTCGGCGCCGGTGAAGCCATCCGAGAATCGCGTGAGTGCACCGCGCTGGTCGCCGTTCATGATCGACGTCGATGCACCCGTCATGGATATCGCATAGGCATCGCGAAGCCACAGTAACAGCAGGGTGAGCATCATCTCGACCCGGACCTTGTCCCGACCGTCGGCCATCGCCGTGACGGCCTCCGTCATCGGAATACGATAGCCCTTGCCGCGGAGTGCGGTGCGGAGAAGGTTGACGACGTCTTCGCGATAGCCGCGCATGTCCTCGCTCAGGAAGGAGCGTGCTCGCGTGAAGCTTCCCTGTGCGAACGGTGCGATCAATTGCGCTTCGTCCGCCGAACAGAGACTGCGGGCGACGAGTGCGTCGGCAATGTCGGTGTCGTCGAGAGGTGGACAGACGATTTCCTGACAGCGCGATACGATGGTCTGCATCATGCGCTCGGGATGGGACGTGGTCAGGATGATCGTCACGCCTTCGTGCGGCTCTTCGAGCGTCTTGAGGAAGGCGTTGGATGCTTCCGTCGTCATGTCGTCGGCATCGACGATGATGCAGACGCGACGGCCCTCCTGCGCTGCGGACAGCGAGAGCGTCCGCTTCAGTTCGCGGATCTGGCCGATGCGGATCTGTGTCGCCCCGGACAGTCTGACCGTCGTATACGGATCTTCGGCGACGGATTGCAGCAGGCCCTTGAGCTCGTCGATGACGTCGGACTTGAGTTCCTGTTCGTTGTCACCCTTGCCCGACGGCAGGGCCATGGTCAGTCGGACGTTCGGATGCTGGAGCGATGTGCATTGCTGACAGGCATGACATGTTCCGCATGGAGTAACCGTCGTCGGCGTGCGAACGGGACGTTCGCAGTTGACGGTCTGAGCGAAGGCCAGGGCGATCGCCATCTTGCCGACGCCTTCCATGCCGGAAAGGATGAGTGCCTGGGGCAGTCTGTTGTCGGCGATGGCATGATGAAGGAGGCGCTGTACGCGCTGCTGTCCGATGATGTCGTTCCAGGTCATCTGCAAAGGTACGAAGGCCGCCAGCGTCAGACCTCAGAACGACGGCCTCCATTCCGCACCGTCGGGCAGGCCGGTCTTCCATGCGTCCAGTACTGTCCGGACATCCGGAATCAGTCGTGGATCACGGACATAGACGTCGACGCTGTCCACACCGGACAACGGGCTGCCCGCAGGGGCCACGAGCCCGAGGCTGCCGAGGCGGATCCATGACGCAGGGTGGTGGGGGAACCATGACGAATAGATCCATACGACGTCGGCTCCGCGGCGCGTGCAGAGGGAATCCATCCATGCGCCGTCCTTCGTTTCCATGCGTCGGCGCGCGACCCGAATGTCGTCCAGTCCCCATAGATCGACGACGGCACCGCGGGCATGATAGGCCATGGCGCCGATGTCGTTCACGGCGACGGGGCGCCTCCACATCACGGCGAAACGTGCCATCTGTTCCTGCATCGCCCTCTGGTTCAGGGATACGAGGGGCAGCCTCTTCGCTGCGGCCAGGAACGGATATGAGCAAGTCAGTAGCACGGCTGCGAGGCCCGCGGCCATCGTGCGGTGGGAACGACGATATGTCCATGCTGCGACTACCAGCACGCAGGCGAGCGGCGTCCATGCCATGACGTCATAGCGTGTGAACCATCCCGTACGTCCTGCGACGATCTGCGCGAACGCCATGGTCGCAACGACGAGGGCGGCGATACCCGATGGAGTACGTCGCGCGGCGATGCCGATGAGGGCGGCGATCGCGGACGCGACGAGCAACGCTCGTCCCGAGCCACTGGACACGTTCAGGACGATGTTGTTCCAGATCCCCGTATTGCCGTTGTCGGCACCCGTCGCGAACGACTTGACCAGTACGCTCGACGGAAGCCATCCAAGGCCGTTGACGGCGAGAACGATGGAGAAGGTGCCGAGGATGAGGACCGCGCCGCCCAGGCCCAGACAGGCGACACCGCGATATCCACGCCACCACAGGACGATGGCCGTCAGTCCCGTCAGGGCCAGACCTTCGTACCGGACGGCCGGCGTCAGCGCCATCACGACGGCAATCCATATCGATGGTGCGGTATGGTCGCTGTCGGCGATGGCATGCAGAAGAATCAGCGACAGCAGGACATGGAGGCCATGTTCCATACCGAGGAAGGGGAGCCCCGCCTGGTTCGTGAGCAGGACGATAGTCGATGCGAGGAATGCCGCCCATGTCCCGTCCTCGACCCATACGGCGAGCAGGCGCTGTATGGCTCCGGCGATGGCGACGCCGATGACGCATCCCATGATGAATGGCACCATGAAGGCGATCGGTGTGGACATGAAGGGTGCCAGCAGCAGCGGCCAAACGATCGACGACGCAGGCGTGGTGGTCGTATCGGGGCCGAGACCGTAATGCCCCGAGGCGATCTCTCTCGCGACGGCCATGTGGATCTCGGCGTCGTCCAGCGCATAGACGAAGGTTCCACCGCACATATCCAGCACGCGGACGAGCTGTATGGCGACGGCGACAAGGAAGACGGCATGGGGCAGGTATCTGATCATCTGGCCGTCAAGATAGCCCACCGTTTGTATCTTCGGCCCATGCGAATACTGGTTATCGAAGACGAACGCAAGGTCGCGAGCTTCATCAAGCGTGGCCTCGAAGAGGAACGGTACATCGTGGAAACCGTCGCCGACGGTGAAGCGGGTCTGGACCTGGCGATGAACAATCATTTCGACGCCATCGTGCTGGATGTGATGCTTCCGAAGCTCGACGGCTATTCCGTGCTCAGCGCATTGCGCGATACGGGGAATGCCACACCTGTCCTGATGCTCACCGCTCGTGGCACGACGGAGGATCGCGTACAGGGACTCGACCTCGGTGCCGACGACTATCTCGCCAAGCCTTTTCATTTCGAGGAACTCGCTGCGCGGCTGCGGAGCATCCTTCGCCGGTCGAGTACGGAGAAGACGACGAAGCTCCAGTGCGGAGATCTGGTTCTCGACATGGTCACGCACTTCGCGTATCGGGGCGACAAGGAGATCGAGCTCACGACGAAGGAATATGCGCTGCTCGAATACCTTCTGCGTCACAAGAACCGCATCCTGTCGCGCAGCATGATCATGCAGCATGTGTGGAAGCATAACTTCGATCCGGAATCGAACATCATCGACGTCTATGTGAAACGCCTGCGCACCAAGGTCGAACGTCCGGGCGCACCGCAGATCATCCAGAGCATCCGCGGTGTGGGGTATCGCATCCGCGAGGCTGCGGAAGGGGATGACGACGAACCACAGCAGGAGGAAGAATGACGACTCACTTCGACGTACGATCATGACGGCCAGCGATCTCAGGACTGCCCTGCAGGCGACTGTCGTCGCTGCTGTGCCCGCAGTGCAACAAGCCTTCGACACCTATCAGGAACATTGCTTCATCGCTCGTCCGCCGGAGTTCTTCTGTCTCGAACTCTGCGGCGAAGCCGGTGAGCTGGCTAACCTCGAGAAGAAGCGCTGGAAGGGCAAGGATGTGGATGAAGCGCACGTTGCCGACGAGGCTGCTGACGTCTTCATCGCTCTCGTGAATTTCTGCAATGCACGGGGCATCGATCTTGCGCAAGCCGTGACGAAGAAACTCGACAGGATAGAGCCGTCGAAGGTGTAGTGCATAGAATCTCCCGCAGGCCCTATTACAGATCATGACGAGGCCAAGGCAAGCCAATACGTCGTGTTCAGTTGCGGCCATATAGTCATCATATGCATTCGGATGCCTGCCGGTTAGATCCGTCAAGTCTAGTTTTAGTAGTGGTTGTCGAGAAACGATATTCGATCTATTGATAATGATAGATGTTGGCGGCTGCTTATCAGCCGTTTTTGTATTTACTTATTTGAGGTTGGTTATGTCGTACCGTTCTGTTCGGAATGTGCTCTTCGGTATGTTCCTGTTACTTGGCATAATTGTTGTAATGGATGAGGTGATGGCCACTACAAAGACCTACATTGCGGGGCCCGGCCGTAGATTTTCGGGTACGGGAACATATCCTGGTGAAGCGAAGCCTAATTCTAGTCAGGATGCGGGAGGTAACGTGGATTTCGAATGCCGCCCCAATCCGATGAGCGTCTGTGCGACGGTAAATCCGTATCGGATTGATGTGTTCGAACTGGAATTCAATCCAGGCGGTTCCGGTTGGACCTCATACCATATTGAAAATATTCCGAACTAACTTTCTTCGGGGCACGGCCGCGGATATCTGCGGTTGTGCCCCAATGCATTTCATACTAGGGGCAATGCTGTAATGATTCGTCTTGGTGTTCTCTGCTGGTCCCTCGTAACAATCGTCATCACGTCCTGTGCGCAGGACAGGAAGAACGTCAAGATCGTTAGTGTTGATAGGCTGTCTCTGATCGAACGTACCGGGTTTCCGATACTGGATCCATATCATATCGAGGCCCGCAAAGGTGTACTGTTGATCAGCGACAAGAAGACCGGCACGTTGCATCTAGCAAACGGGATGGAAGGTAAGGTATTCGCGATCCTGCAACCGCCAATCGAGTTGCTGATCGATAGTATTCGTTTCAAAATATCGGGTAGGTATGATTCCGTCGAGTTCTACTCGTTAGCCGAGTATGCTGTGATGACACGTCAGAGCATCGATGAAGTGAGAAGCTTCCCAATGGCACGTCCTCGATATCTGGTCGGCAGGTTTGTGACGGATGATACTCTGGATATCCTGACTCAGAATTCTGTTCCTGCAGTTCGTAAGAACGTCGAGCCTATGATGTGGCCCGTCGTTTCTATCGTGCGCTATGCTCTCAAAGGACGGAACATCGTACATGTACGTCCCTTGTCGAGCAGGGAGCTGTCATCCTGGCCAATGCCCGACGCCTTTCTTGCCGATCTCGATGAGGCGATAGTAGGTGTAGAAGAGAACGCTGCGATGCGAAAGGGCATCATTAGCGACATACCGTTGATGGCGCGATTCGATGCTAAGGGTAATCACAGTACGATGCATTTGCCGATCGACGAACTCCAGACGAAGACATTCGGATATGGTATGACGATGAATCAGCCGTTCCGGATGAACGGGAAAGCGATTCTGTATACCTATGCCGCGGTACCGCGTGCGACGATGTTCACGAGAGCCCTGTCGGATGATCGGGCCATATCGTATGAGGATGTTATCAGGAAGTTACCCGGCGGGCAGGCTCTTCTGGATAGTGTCTACGTACTTCGGAGCGGAGTGCAGCGTGCCCGGGCCGGTATGAATCCATATGTCTGTACCGGATTCGTACCGATCGGTGGATATTGTGCTGCCGTCATACGCGATTGGACGACGAAGCATGGAGATACCGTGACATCTCATATCGCAGTCGGAATTATCGACGGTGATTCGATTACCTATGGCTCATCGATTCCGTTTCGGCATTCGTCGTATCAGCCTTGGCGTATCTACGCAACAGTACATGATACTCGTACTTCGTTTGGCGTGATAGGGAGAGATATCGGAACTGGTAACTGGTATATAGAAACATTTCGCATTGGTACCGGAGAATGACATCCCTGCTTCTGTCTATGATGCTTCTGCCTGGATGGTTTTCGGAAACCGTGAGTACGGCGGATTTCAACCGTGCAAAAAAGGCGGTAGTTGTCTTCGTTCCGCTCTATCCCGGAGATTGTGCCAAATGCACCGTCGAAGCTGGGGCGATTCTCAGGACCATCAATACCAGGGCTCAGGCAAAAGGGAAGAAGGTCCTGGTCTATACCTTGGTCTATGCGAAAAGAGGCCAGGACATGGAATATCTGAAGAGCAACGGATATACGTTCGGCACTACGATTCTCGACCCTGATGCGGATCGGATAATATCGTTGCAGAAAGGTGACAGAAGCGTCCTGTTAGTAGCTTTTTGGCCGGGATACGATGGGGTATCGCTACGGCATGTAGGTGACGTGGACGTACTGGGCACGGACAAGGCTGCCCCGTCACGGAAGTGATCCGTCCGCTCTTCTTTGCACCGGTTCAGGATCTGAAAGATCTGTGATATTGGTGAATCACGTCCGTCAAGACGATATACCATAGCCCGAAAACGAACGAGGCCCGCAGTTGCGGGCCTCGTTTCGTTTTCAGCGGATTTCCTTGTGGATCGTATGGCGACGAAGGAACGGATTGTACTTCTTGAGTTCAAGTCGTTCCGTCGTGTTCTGCTTGTTCTTCATCGTCGTATAACGCGATGCCGGCTTGCCTTCCTTCTTGGCTTCCGTGCACTCGAGCGTGATGATCACGCGTGCGCCTTTTTTTGCCATGGTACTGCTCCAGTTCGTTGTTGCTTGTTCAGAACCACAAAGCTACGGGCATGTCGCGAAATTTCCAAACCGTTGGCATGACGGGGCTTGGAGCCCTCAGCGTTTCCGGCTTTTCGGCTTCGTCGTCGTGGCGAAGGCTACCGGAACCGCCTGCTCGATATGGTCAACGTAGACGATTTCGAGGTCCTGCGTCACGACCGGCGACAGTTCCTCGACGTCCTTGCGGTTGTCCTTCGGAACGAGGACGGTAGTGATGCCGACGCGTTTCGCCGCGAGCAGTTTCTCGTTCAGACCGCCGATGGGAAGAACGTTGCCCCGTAGCGTCACCTCACCCGTCATGGCCACGTCTCCGCGCAGGGCACGTCCGGATGCTGCCGAAAGCAGGGCCAGCGTCATCGTGATGCCGGCCGATGGACCGTCCTTGGGAATGGCGCCCTCGGGAACGTGGATGTGGATTTCCTTGCCCTTGGCGAAGTCCGCGTCGACACCGAGTCGTGCATGGTTCGCGCGGAGGTAGGAGAGTGCCGCGACGGCCGATTCCTTCATCACGTCGCCGAGCTTGCCGGTCAGCGTCAGACGCTCGGCACCCGGCATGATGGTGACTTCGACCGGAAGCGTGTCGCCTCCGAGGCTGGTCCATGCCAGACCCGTTGCCACGCCCACCTTATCCGAGAGTTCCTTGTCCTTCGTCTTGAATTTCGGTGCACGGAGGTACTGTTCGACGTGCTTTTCGTCGACGACGAACTTCTTCGTCCGTGCCATGCGCTTGTAGGCTGCCGAACCCTTGAGGGAGGCGGGATCCGTGGCGCCGGACTTCGCGCTGACTTCACGGACGATGGTGGAGGCCACCTTGCGAAGGACGCTCGCGATTTCCCGTTCGAGACTCCGTACACCCGATTCGCGCGTGTATTCGCGGACGATCTTGAGCAGGGCCTTGTCTGTCACCGTGATGTTGAAGTCCTGCAGACCGTGTTCCTTCAGGATCTTCGGCAGGATATGGCGCCTGGCGATCTCGACTTTGTCCGGCTCCAGATAGCTCGAGAGTTCGATGACTTCCATACGATCCAGCAGGGGACCGGGAATGTCGTATTTCACGTTGGCCGTAGCGATGAAGAGGACGTTGGAGAGATCGTAGTCCACTTCGAGGTAATGATCGTTGAACGCCGAGTTCTGCTCGGGGTCGAGGACTTCGAGCAGGGCCGAGGACGGATCGCCACGGAAGTCCATGGACATCTTGTCGATCTCGTCCAGCAGGATGACGGGATTCACGGCACCCGACCGCTTCAGAGCCTGGATGATCTTGCCCGGCATGGCGCCGATATACGTACGACGATGGCCGCGGATCTCGGCTTCGTCGCGCACGCCGCCGAGCGAGATGCGCACGAAATTGCGTCCCGTCGCGCGGGCGATGGACTTTGCGAGCGACGTCTTGCCGACACCCGGAGGGCCGACGAAGCAGAGTATCTGGCCGCGCAGCGAGCCGATGAGGTTCAGCACGGAGATGTATTCGAGGATGCGCTCCTTCGGCTTCTCCAGGTCGTAGTGGTCCGCCTCGAGGATGGCACGTACGTGTTCGACGTTGAGGTTGTCGGGCGTCCGCTTCGACCACGGCAGAGCCGCCAGCCATTCGAGCCACGTACGGTTGACGCCGAACTCGGGCGACATGGACGGTGTCTTCTTGAGACGCTCGAACTCTTCCAGTGCCTTGGTATAGACGCCTTCGGGCATTTCGGCCTTGTCCAGCATCTCCTTCAGAGGACCGAGTTCGGGTCCGCCATCGTCTTCCTCGCCGAGTTCCTTCTGCAGGGCACGGATCTGCTCCTGGATGAAGAACTTGCGTTGCGAGCGCTGGATCTGGTCCTGCACCTTCGTATCGATCTCGGCCTCGAGCTTCAGCAGCTCGAGTTCGCTGCTCAGCATGGACACGAGTTCGAAGTACTGTTCCTTGATGTCCGGGGTGTTGAGGATCCGTTGCTTCGTCTCCACTTTCTGCTGGACGTTGGCCGCGGCATAGTAGAGCTTGCGTACCGGGTCGTCGATATTCTCGAAGGCGCCCAGCACTTCGGGTGGAAGATTACGGTTGTCCTTGACGTACTCTTCGAACAACTCCGAGGCATGGCGTACCATGGCCTTCAGGTGCCGGTCGCGCTCGTTGACCTGCAGGGCGACGGGCTGGATATCGGCTTCGAGGTATGGTTCCGTGCGGACGGGACCGACGACGCGGGCCTGCATCATGCCCTCGACCAGGACCTTGAGCAGGTTGTTCGGCAGGCGCAGAACCTGGAGGATCTTGGCTACCGTCCCGTATTCGTAGATGTCGTCGAATCCCGGTTCTTCCGTGCCGGCCGTCTTCTGGGCGACGAGCATGATGTACTTCTCACGTTCCAGTGCTTCGGCCACACCCTTCAGCGAGGATGCCCGTCCGATGAGGACGGGGAAGATCATGTGAGGATAGATGACGATGTCGCGCAAGGGAAGCACGGGGAGGGTGCCCGGGACTGCGGTACCGCGTTTTTCTGCCTGTTCTATGGTGGACAGGACTTCATCATTGGTATTCATAGGGGCCGTATGACGGGGGCAAGAGGAAAAAATTACGAAGAATGACGGTAAGGATCGAAGGCCCCTTGGTGGTACATGATTCCTTGCTTATCTTTGTCGTTCCTGCAATCAGTATCATTCAAATACGCGGCGGCCCTGCTTGAGGAGACCATACATACCGTTCAACGCTCAGCGTCCTGAGAACCAGCGTAAGCAGAAGATCAACGAAGAGATCACGGCGAACGAACTTCGCGTGGTTGACGCAAGAGGTGGACAACTCGGCATCATGCAGAAGCGCGATGCGTTACGCATGGCACAGGAACAGGAACTCGATCTCGTGGAGATCGCTCCGCAGGCCAAGCCACCGGTCTGCAAGCTCATCGATTACGGCAAGTTCACGTATGAGCAGCAGAAACGGGAGAAGCAGCAGAAGAAGGCCCAGGTTCATCAGCAACTGAAGGAAATACGCTTCAAGGCTGGTACCGACACGCACGACTTCGACTTCAAGACGCGCCATGCGCGCGAATTCCTCGAAGAAGGGCACAAGGTCAAGGCCTCGGTATTCTTCCGTGGCCGTGAAATCATGCACCAGGATCTTGGCGAGGTGATGCTCAAGCGATTCATCGAGCAGCTTGCCGACGTTTCCAAGGTGGACCAGCCGATCAAGTCGGAGGGGCGTACCCTCAGCGTCACGCTCGCACCGGAGAAGAAGGTGGTCCCGAAGAAGAAAGAAGAGCAGCAAGTAGTAGAGTCAGAAGCACCGAAGGGATAGGACAATGCCGAAGATGAAAACGACATCGGGCGCCAAGAAGCGCTTCAAGCTGACCGGTACCGGCCAGATCAAGCGTCAGAAGGCGAACCGCAGCCACATCCTGACCAGCAAGAACCGCAAGCGCAAGCGCAACCTGCGTAACGACACGCTCGTCGACGCATCGAACATGCGCCTCGTGAAGCACTGCCTGGCGCTGGGATGATGTCGGTGTAAGGTCGGCGACGGGTCGCTCAGGGCTACTGCCGTTCCCCTGACGTCCGCAGCACCGGCGTTTTTCAAATGCGTATCGCTAGGAGAATCCAATGCGCGCAACCAAAAAAGCAGCGGCACACAACCGCAAGAAGAAATACTTCACGCTGGCGAAAGGCTACTGGGGCTCCCGCTCCAAACTGTGGCGCATCGTCAAGCACCACGTCGAGAAGGGCCTCCAGTACGCCTACCGCGACCGCCGCAACAAGAAGCGTACGTTCCGCAACCTGTGGATCGTCCGTATCAACGCAGCAGCACGTATGCACGGTACCACGTATTCCCGCCTCATGCACGGCATGAAGAAGAACGACATCGTGATCAACCGCAAGGTTCTCGCCAATCTGGCCATGAATCACCCGGAAATCTTCACGGCCGTCGTCAAGCAGGCGATGGGCAAGTAAGCGGTTCCCCAAGAACATCCGAAACGACAATGCGAGCGGCAATCGGTCCTTCCGATTGCCGCTCGTTCGTTTTTGCATAGTTTTGTCATGCCGTCCGCACCATCGACGACGTGCCGACGGAATTGTCCATCATCCTCCTGCATCATGAAGAACTGACGAAATCCCTGCACTTCACGCCGTTATCACGCGGCCGGATTTCGTCATACATGATCGACAGGAGGCACCATGTTCGTGTCAGCCGATCGAGTGTCGTTCGCCTACGACGCTCCCTACGTTCCCGTATTCACCGATATCTCCTTCAACGTCGGACCCGAATGGAAGACCGCCGTCGTCGGACGCAATGGCAGAGGTAAATCGACCCTGCTGCAGCTGGTCGCAGGAACGCTGCGACCTTCATCGGGTACCATCACGCAGGTGCAGCGTCCGCTGCTGCTCGCACATACCTATGCGATTCCCGAAACCGATACGCTGTCGGTCATGATCGATGCGGTCGGCCCATACCGCCGTATGGAAGAGCGTATGGAGGCTCTCCTCGCCGATGGAAGCGACCAGGCTCTGTTCGACTACGCCGATATCGTCGACGACTATCACCGCATGGGTGGATATACCCTGAAGGCTCATCTCGAAGAGCGCGCCGATGTGCTGGGACTCGGCAGCGGACATCTCCGGCGCCCGTTCTCGACCTTGAGCGGAGGCGAGCGTACGCGCGCCCTGATCGCCGCCGTCACGACACCCGACGATGGATTCGCCCTGCTGGACGAGCCGACGAACCACCTCGACCGCGACGGACGCAGACTCGTGCGGGAGTATCTCACATCATTACACAAGGGGTTCCTCGTCACCAGTCACGACGAGGATCTGCTCGAGGCCTGCTGCGATCACGTTCTGTCGATCGACGCGGACGGACTGCACGTGAAACATGCGGGGTATGCCGTATGGCGCCGCGAACGCACCGAACAGCAGGCGCGTGAACGGCGTGAGCAGGACAACATCAGGCGTGAGGTCCGTACGCTCGAGCAAGCCGCCGAACGCCAGCGCAGGTGGTCGGCCCATACCGAACGGGAGAAGGACAGTGCCGCGGATTCGGGCTTCGTGAGCCACAAGGCCGCGAAGATGATGAAGCGTGCCCTGCATACCGAACGCAGGATCGACGATGCGCTGCATCAGGCACAGTCCCTTCTCACGAGCTTCGATGGCGTCCATGCACTCCAGCTCAGGGCTGCCGACGGCGCTCCCGACGTCGTGCTGCAGGTTGCGGATCTTACCGTACGTTTCGGCGATGTGACGGTCCTCGATGACTGTTCGGTGACGGTGAGGCGCGGCGAACGTGTGGTCGTGACCGGGCCTAACGGCTGCGGCAAGAGCACGCTCGTCGGCGCCATCCTCGGCGAAGTGGCCCATGATGGTGTCGTGGCGCTGCCACAGTGGCTCAGGATGGTCGTCGTACGCCAATGGCCGGTATGGACGAGCGGCGTGCTGCGCGATCATGTCCGCGAGGCCGGGATCGACGAAACGCGCTTCAGAACCGTTCTCGCGTCGTTCAACGTCTCGGGAGACGTCTTCGATCGGCCTCTGGAGACCTTTTCCTTCGGTCAGTGGAAGAAGATCGACCTATGCCGGAGCTTCCTCGATCCGGCCCATCTCTTCATCTGGGACGAGCCGATGAACGGTATGGATGTCGAGACCAAGGAGCAGCTCGTCGAGGCCATCGCACGGTCGTCGCCGACGATGCTCATCATCGATCACGACCGTGCCGTGGTGGAGAAGATCGCCACGGACGTCATTGATCTTGGTTAATTGAGCCGGTCGACGGATGTTTGTAGTCTTGGATACATCAGGAATATCATGCTCGACAAGATCAACCGATTGCGTGCGACGATAGAAGGCGAACTGTCGGCCATCACGACGGCCGACGAAGCGGAGCAGTTCCGCTTGCGCCACATGGTCCGCAAGGGAACCCTGCAGGCCCTGGTCGACGATCTCCGCTCCGTACCGAAGGAAGAGAAGCCCGCCATCGGCAAGGCGCTGAACGAGCTCCGTACCTTCGCGGAAGAGCGTTATACCATGCTGAAGGATGCTCTCGGCCCCCGCGACACGACGCCCCGCATCGATGTGACGCTGCCCGGCCGCACCATGGGTGCCGGTACGATCCATCCCATCGCACAGATGCTGGACCGTATCACGGACATCTTCACGTCGCTCGGCTTCGAAGTGGCCGCAGGGCCGGACATCGAAGACGACATGCACAACTTCGGCAAGCTCAACTTCGCGCCGGACCATCCGGCACGGGATATGCAGGATACGTTCTTCGTCGAAGGCGGGGACCGGAACGATCTCGTCCTCCGCACGCATACGTCGTCCGTTCAGATCCGCGCGATGGAAACGATGACGCCGCCGATCCGGTGCATCATGCCGGGACGCGTCTATCGTAACGAAGCCGTCAGTGCGCGCTCGTTGGCCGAATTCCACCAGGTCGAAGGTCTGTACATCGACAAGGGCGTGAGCATGGCCGATATGAAGGGGACGATCATGGCCTTCGCCCGACGTCTCTACGACGAAGCCCATGCGCAGTTCCGCTTCCGTACGTCCTACTTCCCGTTCACGGAGCCGAGCGCCGAGATCGACATGTCGTGCTTCATCTGCAAGGGAAAAGGTTGCCGCATCTGCAAGCACTCCGGCTGGCTGGAGATCTGCGGCTGCGGTATGGTCCACCCCAACGTCCTGCGCGACTGCGGCATCGATCCGGAAGAATATTCAGGATTCGCCTTCGGTTTCGGCGTCGAACGTGCGGTGATGATGATGACGGGTATCGACGATATCCGTATGCTCTACGATAACGATCTGCGCGTCCTGCGTCAGTTCTGATGCCGCTACTCACCGCAGAACACATCACGAAGTCCTATACCCGCAGCGGTCAGGCGGATACCGTCGTGCTTCGCGGCGTATCCACCACGATCGACGCGGGTGAATTCGTCGCCATCACCGGACCGAGCGGTGCAGGGAAGAGCACGTTGCTGCACATCCTCGCATCGCTCGACGAGCCCGATAACGGACATGTGACGCTCACGACGGGAACGTCGGTCTTCACCTATGATCGTATGTCGTCGTCGGCATTGTCCGCCATGCGCAACCGCTACGTGGGCGTCGTCTTCCAGTTCCATCATCTTCTGCCGGAGTTCTCGGCGATCGAGAACGTGATGATGCCGGCACTGATCGCCGGTACGAGTTGGCAAGCTGCACGGTCGAAGGCAGCGGCCCTGCTGGATCGTGTGGGGATGGGACATCGCTCGACGCATGCACCGTCCGAACTCTCCGGCGGAGAACAGCAGCGCGTGGCCATCGCACGGGCGCTCATGAACGATCCGCTGCTGCTCGTGGCCGACGAGCCGACAGGTAATCTCGACAGTGCCAATGCCACGGCCGTGACAGATCTCCTTTGCGAACTGCAGGACTCCTTCGGTATGACGTGTCTCATCGCCACGCACAGTGCGGACGTCGCCGCACGGGCACACAGGATCCTGCACTTGAAGGACGGCCTGTTCGTCGACGCCAAGGCATGAAGAAACTTGGATTGCTGGTCACGTGCTACGGTATCTTCCTGATGATCTGCGGTCTGTCGGGATATCTCCTCATGCACGGCACGGGAACGTCTTCCCTCCTCAACGGAGGAATCTTCGGTTCACTCATGATCGTCATCGGTGTTCTCCTGCGTCAGGGGCGCATGTGGACGTTGCCGGCGACGCTTTCCGCAACGGCGATCTTCGCCCTCACCTTTCTCTGGCGTGGCGCCGTACAATGGCATCACGCACTTTCCGATGCGCCTGCACGTCTTGGCGTCGCAATGCTGCTTACCTTGATGTTCCTCGGCAGCGTGATCATGGTGCGGATACTGTTCCGACATTATCGGCACTGACGTCCATACACATTCGACAGGTGAATCATGTCCACGTATCCCGAAGTCCACTCGACGACGGTCGTCGGCGTCATGCGTAACGGCAAGGCCGCCCTGGGCGCCGATGGTCAGGTATCCTTCGGCAACACGGTGATGAAGCACACGGCACGCAAGGTGCGCAGGCTCTACAACGACAGCGTCATGGTCGGCTTCGCAGGTGCCACAGCCGATGCCTTCACCCTCATGCAACGGTTCGAGGAGAAGCTGGAATCGCATCGCGGGAACCTCGATCGCAGCGCCATCGACCTTGCCCGCGACTGGCGTACCGACCGCTATCTGCGCCGCCTCGAAGCCATGATGATCGTGATGAATCAGTCCAAGGTCCTGCTCCTCAGCGGCACGGGTGACGTGATCGAACCCGACGACAACATCATCGCCATCGGCTCCGGCGGGCCCTATGCGCTGAGTGCGGCCAGGGCACTGGCCGCCAATACGGATCTCGACGCACGTACGATCGTGGAGAAGTCACTGCACATCGCCGCCGACATCTGCATCTACACCAATAACGTACTTACGATCGACGAACTATGAATCTCACACCGCATCAGATCGTGGCCGAACTGGACAAGTACGTCATCGGCCAGCAGGCGGCGAAGAAAGCCGTCGCCATCGCCCTCCGCAACCGCTGGCGCAGGCAACAGGTGGAAGGCGATCTCCAGCACGAGATCATGCCGAACAACATCATCATGATCGGTCCCACGGGAGTGGGGAAGACGGAGATCGCACGCCGTCTCGCACGCCTGGCCGGAGCGCCGTTCGTGAAGGTCGAGGCCACGAAGTATACGGAAGTGGGCTACGTCGGACGGGACGTGGAGACGATGATCCGCGACCTCGTCGAAGGTGCCGTCTCCATGGTCCGTACCGAACACCTCCAGACCGTCCGCGAACAGGCCACCGCAGCCGCGGAACAGCAGATCCTCGATATCCTCGTACCTCCCGTCAATACGACGATGTCCTTCGATCTTACGGGAGGGCAGACGGAGAACCAGCAGCGCGAACAGCGCGAACAGGTGCGGACGATGCTGCAGAGCGGCATGATGGACGATCGGGTGATCGAGATCGACGTCAAGGTCGACAACATGCCCGGTCTCAACGTTCTCGGACCGATCGGTCCCGAAGGCTTCGACATGAACATCGGAGAGATGCTGTCGGGCATGATGCCGAAGCGATTCAAGAAACGCAGGGTGACGATCGCCGAAGCACGCGTCATCATCGAAGAGCAGGAGGCCGAGAAGCTCGTGGACATGGAGAAGGTGACGAAGGAAGCCATCTACCGTGCGGAGAACATGGGCATCGTCTTCATCGACGAGATCGACAAGGTCGCCGTCCGCAGCGGTACCAGTGGTGGTGTGGACGTGTCGCGGGAGGGCGTGCAGCGTGATCTCCTTCCGATCGTCGAAGGATCGGCCGTGAACACGAAGTACGGTCCGGTGAAGACCGACCACATTCTTTTCATCGCTTCCGGTGCCTTCCACGTGGCCAAACCCAGCGACCTCATTCCCGAACTGCAGGGACGCTTCCCGATCAGGGTGGAACTGCAGTCGCTGACCGTCGAGGACTTCGTCGCCATCCTGACCCAGCCCGAGCACGCTCTGATCAAGCAGTACAGCGCCCTCATGCGTTCGGAAGGATATGAGCTCATCTTCGATGAAGGGGCCATCCGTGCGATCGCATCCACGGCGGCACGCGTGAACGAGGACGTCGCCAACATCGGGGCGCGTCGCCTGCATACGATCCTCACGACGTTGCTCGAGGAGACGCTCTTCCATGCGCCGGATAGTGTGGAAGGCCCGACGATTTCGATCACCGCCGACGTCGTAGGCGAGCGCCTGTCGTCGATTGTCCAGAATTCCGATCTCTCGCACTACATCCTGTGATGCTCCGGCTCATCGTCGTCGGTGCGTGTATCCTGTCCTTCGTTGCGATGGCAAGCTCAGGCATGCCGCGTCGTTGGGTGGAGAATGAGCCCCCGTCGGACCGTGATACGGTCACGATCTTCATTTCGCCGACATGTCCCGTATGCCAGCAGATGACGCCGTATCTCGACCAGTTATACACCATGTACGGCGATGCCGTCGTCTTCCGCGTCCTCGTTCCGGATGGTATGGCCGATCGTGAAGAGATCGATTCCTTCAGGGTGCGCTATGCGTGCCGGTATCGCATCGGTATCGACAGCGGCAACGTCCAGGTCGGACGCCTCGATGCCCATGTGACGCCGGAAGCCATTCTCCACCGAGGTGATTCTACGACGATACTCTATCGTGGTCGTATCAACGACCTGTACGTCGCGCTCGGACGCAGGAGACAGAAGGTACGCGCGCACGACCTGCGCGAGGCCATCGAAGCGGTCGTCAATGGTATGGCGCCAGCAGTGGGGGCCACCGAGCCCATCGGCTGCCTCATCGAGCGATAGCGGTACCGAAGAGGTCGAATTCGACGGCATCCTCGATCTCGACGTCGACGAAGGATCCTGGTGTCAGCGGACGGTCCGAACGGACGTAGACTTCGTTGTCGACTTCGGGAGCGTCCGCCTCGCTGCGGCAGCGGTATTCGCCGTTCACTTCTTCTTCGACGAGAACCCTGACGATGCTTCCGATCTTCTCCGTATTCTTCTCGAGCGAAATGTCGCGCTGCAGTTCCATGATGCGTTGCTGCCGTTCTTCCTTGACCTCCGAGGGAATGGGATCACCGAGGATGTAGGCATAGGTATCGTCTTCCTGCGAATACGTGAAGACGCCTACGCGGTCGAGACGTTGCTCCGCGATGAAGTCCATCAACTCGTCGAAATCCGCTTCCGTTTCGCTGGGATATCCCACGATGAACGTGCTTCTCAGCGTGATGTCGGGAATCTCCTGGCGGATACGGTCGAGCAGCTCTTCCGTCGCGCGGCGTGTGATGCCGCGACGCATGTTCTTCAGTACGTTACTCGATGCATGCTGCAACGGCATGTCGAGGTACGAGCATATGTTCCGCTTGTCGCGGATGACGGGGAGGATGTCGAGAGGGAACTTGGCCGGATAGGCATACATGCAACGGATCCACTCCGCGCCCGAATCGTCGGCCAGGGCCGTGAGCAGGTCGGCGAGCTTGCGGCCGCCGTAGATGTCGAGCCCGTAGTAGGTAAGGTCCTGTGCGACGAGGACGAGTTCCTTCACTCCCTGCGCCACGAGGCCCTGGGCCTGCTTGACGAGCGCTTCGACGGGAGTGCTGCGGTGATTCCCGCGCATGACGGGGATGGCGCAGAAGGAACATGGATTGTCGCAGCCTTCCGAAATCTTCATATAGGCGAAGTGTTGCGGCGTGGAGAGCACGCGTTCGCCCAGCAGTGAATACTTGAGGTCGGGAGAGATGGCCTTGATGATCGGCTCATAGGCTTCGGTACCGAAGAAGTGATCCACTTCCGGCATCTCACGGCGCAATTCGTCGCCATAGCGTTCGGAGAGACATCCCGCCACGATGAGGGTCTGAAGCCTGCCTTCGGACTTCAGCTTTCCGGCTTCGAGGATGGTATTGACGCTTTCTTCCTTGGCTGCATCGATGAAGCCGCAGGTATTGATGACGAGCGTATCGGCATCGTCAACGCTCGAGGCGAGTTCGAGGTGGTTCGCACGGAGATGTCCGGCGAGCGTTTCGCTGTCGACGGTATTCTTGCTGCAGCCGAGCGTGATGATATGGACGCGGCGCGGCTGTTCCGCCATACCGGGTTTGCGGCGATCGGGAGTGGATGTCATGGACGGGGGAACTTTTTCTTCATGCGTTCGGCCACGACGGTGGGCACGAACTCGGAAATGTCCTGGAAATAGCGTCCCAGTTCGCGGATGATACTCGAGTTCAGATACGTGTAGCGCTCGTGAGGCATGAGGAAGATGGTGGACAGTGCCGGCTCCAGCTTCCTGTTCATGAGCGCGATCTGGAATTCGTATTCGAAGTCGGTCACGGCACGAAGGCCGCGGATAATGACGTTGACGGCATTCGTCCGGGCGAAGTCGACGACCAGGCCCTGATGCAGGACGACGTCGACGTTCGTCAGGTGCTGCAGCGCTTCACGGGCCATTGCGATGCGTTCTTCCTCATCGAACAGCGGCGTCTTCTTGCTGTTCTTGGCGATGACGACGGTGACCTTGGCGAACATCGTCGCCGCACGTTCGATTACGTCGACGTGGCCATTGGTGATCGGATCGAACGATCCGGGATACATGGCGTGTTTCTGCATGGCTAGTCCCTTGAAGGACATGCAAGTTACGGCAGGGACGCTTCATAGCGAAGCACATCGACCACGGTCCGGCCCCGCTCCTTGTGCGCGAGAACCGTCCATTCCGGCGACGGAAGGATGATCTCCCTGTCCCCATGCTCGCCGACGTAGATACCGCCGGGTGTGAGGATGGCCAGCTTGAGCAGGCCGTTGGCGATGCGCGTGCAGAGTCTGTCCGCATAGGGTGGGTCGGCGAAGACGACGTCGGCGCTGCCGGGGCCGCACTGTCTAAGGAAGGATATGACGTCCGACCGCACCACGGTCGTTCGTTCGGAGAGCCCGAAGGAATCCGCAGTCTCCTGCACCAGAGCCATGACGGCAGGGGAGCTGTCGACGAAGGTACAGTGGGCGGCACCGCGGCTCAGGGCTTCGAAGCCGAGGGCGCCGCTGCCGCAGCAGAGGTCCATGATGCGCAGTCCGGCCCACATCACGTGGTGATCGAGCAGGGAGAAGATCATTTCCCGGACGGTATCGGTGGTAGGCCGCGTGGACATACCGGGAGGAGCGGACAGCGTACGTCCTTTCAGGGAGCCGGCGATGATACGCATGTCACAGCAATCCTACGACGGGGCCGAGGCGATGGGCGAGACGCAGGCAGGTCGACCTGCTCTCGTCGTCGACGGCGGCTCGGGTCGCCCTGAAGGGTGTGAACCGAAGGACGCGTCCCACGAGTTCGTCGAGCGAACGCGTGCAGTCGTCGAGTACCGACGTCGAAAGATCGTCGCCGTACAGCACGACGTCGTCGATGGCGAGGTCCATGCTGGCGCAGGCATCGAGGACGAGTTCGCGTGCCTGCACCGAGGCGTCGTAGCGTTCTTCGCGCGGGACGAAGGTCAGATGCAGGAGCTGACCGGCCGGATCGAAGACCACCGTTTCGATTGCGTCGGCACGCAGCCCGATCAGCATGGTCGTATGTCCCTGACCGACGAAGCCGGCACGTCGTGCGGCCGAGATGTCGGCGAGCAGGGAAGGGACGACGGATATGGTGGCCGCCGGACGTTCTCCGACGATGTCGTGCGCCCGTGCGATGATACGCTGCGGCACGGCGATGAGGGCATGCCATGCGGATTCGTTCACCGGGCCTGGCAGGTCGACGTCGGTGATCTGGTCATGAACGGGATCGATGACGGGTACACAGGTCGCGAGTTCGAACGCCCTGCGGAGATCTTCGGCCTCGTCGGCTTCGACGGGATAGCGATGCAGCAGGATGGAACGTGACGGAACGGCGAGCCGGATGTCGTCGGCCTCACCCATCGCATGGGCAAGGGCCCTTGCGACGTCGGCCGGAAGCGGATCGGTCGTCATGGCGATGGGAGGCAGGAGCTCCAGGGCCGTGAGTGTAGGTGCGGACTCGTCCGTCTGCCATTGTGCCACCACCGTCCGTTCGTGGTGCAGATAGAGCGCTGCGATCATGGGGTACAAGTTACTGCACGGCGAGGAACGGGCGCATCCGTTCGAACTTTTTTTCACCGATGCCGCGCACATCCATGAGTTCGTCGATGCGCCGGAACGGACGCTGCCTGCGTCGTTCGAGGATACGTTCTGCCGTGGCCTTGCCTATGCCGGGCAAGGACTGAAGGTCCGTGATCGATGCCATGTTGATGTTGACCGTACCCGATGTCCGTTTCGGTGTCGACGGTGCGGACGATGGGTGGGATCGGTCGTAAGGGCGGGGTGGTGCCGGTGGCGATGCGGCAAGGGAGTCGAGGCGTCGGGATATGTCGAGGCCACTGGCAGGCCGAACGGGGGATGGTGCGGTGCGTGGTGAGAGACGTCGTACGATCGTTCCTGCGACGAGACCACAGAGAAGGGTCAGGACGACGATCGTCTCGTTGCGCGTGGTCCCGGCATGGCGTTGCAGCAGGGAAAGAAGCCGCTTCATGGATCACTCCAGAGGAAGCGGCCTCACCATGTCGGGGTCAGGAAAACACTTCCTTCACACGTTGAAAGAAATCCTTCGCACCCTTGGATGTTCCGGGCTTGAAGTGGTCGCTCTCGGCCAGTTCCTTGAGCGTCGCCTTCTCCTTGCTGTTCAGCGATGTCGGCACATGGACGGAGAACCGCACGAGCTGGTCGCCGCGTCCGGAACTGTTCAGGTGCGGTATGCCCTTGTTGCGCATGCGCAGGATCGTACCGGGTTGCGTGCCCGCGTCGATCTTGAGCGACGATGCGCCTTCGAGCGTGGGTACTTCGACCTCTCCGCCGAGCGCTGCCTTCGGGAAGTCGACGGTGAGATCCATCACCACATCGTCCTCATGACGCTCGAAGACGTCGTGTTCCTGTTCCTCGATGACGACGACGGCATCACCTGCCGAACCACCGCGGCGGCCCGCATGACCCTTGCCCGTTACGGACAGATAGTTACCTGTGCGTACACCGGCAGGAATCGTGACCTTGACGGTCGTCTCGCCATCGACGCGGCCTTCACCGTCGCAGTCCGTGCACTTGTCCTTGATGACCTGCCCCGACCCGCCGCAGTTGGCGCAGGCCGAGATGTTCACGAACTGACCGAACATCGAGCGCGAGACCTGGCGCAGCTCGCCGGTACCGTTGCACTGGGAGCACGTGATGGGCGTGGAACCTGCCTTCGCACCGGAGCCCGTGCACGTCGTGCATGTCTTCCAGTGGCGCAGCTTGATCGTCTTGTCGACGCCCGTCGCAATTTCCTCGAGGGTGAGGGGCATGCGCACGCGGAGATCGGCACCCGGTTCGCCCATGCCGGTGCGGCGCTGTCCGCGCCCGCCACCGCCACCGAAGAACTGTTCGAAGATGCCGCCGCCCTGACCTCCGAAGATGTCGCCGAAGGCACTGAAGATGTCGTTGATGTTCGTGAAGTTGTGGAAGTCCTGACCACCACCGGCGTTGCCGCCCATGCCCGCATGACCGAAGCGGTCGTAGCGTGCGCGCTTGTCCGCATCACCCAGGACGTCGTATGCCTGGGCGGCTTCCTTGAAGCGTTCCTCGGCTTCCGCATCGCCCGGATTCCGGTCCGGATGGTATTGCATCGCAAGCTTGCGATAGCTGATCTTGATCTCTTCCTGCGTAGCTGTCCTGGTGACACCCAGCACTTCGTAGAAGTCGCGTTGCGCCATCCTTATGCATCCTTTCCGGCAGACGTGATGACCTTGGTATGGCGGATGACCTTGTCGTGGAGCTTGTATCCGCGCTGCACTTCCTGGATGACGGCTCCTTCGGGATGTACGTCGTTGGGCATGTGCATCAGGGCCTCGTGCACTTCGACGTTGAAGGGCTGTCCGACGCCTGCATCGATGGTCCGCACTCCCGCTTCCTCGAAGATGCGTACGGCCTTGTTGTAGATCATCTCCACACCGGCGCGTATGGCTTCGGCGTCCGTCGACGTCCGTGCCGCTTCGACGGCAGCGTGCAGATCGTCCAGCACGGGAAGCATCTTCGTGATGAGGTGTTCCGATGCATAGGAGATCAGCTCCTGCTCACGCAGTGTTGAGCGACGTCTGATGTTCTCCGTTTCGGCCTTGCTGCGGACGTACTGGTCCTTCCATTCCGCGATTTCGCGTTCGAGTTCGGCGATGCGGTCGTCGCCGGCCGGCATTGTCGTGCCTTCGGGGGTTTCAGATCGATCCAGCATGTCGTTGTCTTCGTGTATCATGATTCCGGGTTCCGTGGAGGTTGCTGGCCATATGACGTACGGCCGGGCATTTTATGAAGTGTGTCGGATTATCTGGAGCGCAGGGTGGAACTCAGGACGGTGCCCACGAACTGGACGAGGGAGACCATCCTGCTGTAATTCATGCGTTTCGGACCGATGAGGCCGACGCTCCCGCTGGCCGATCCCACCCGATAGGTGGTGGCGATCAGGCTGTAGTCCTGGAGCTGTTCGTTCTGCAGTTCGTTGCCGATGCGTACGGCCACGCCATCGTTCTCCTGCGCCGTTCCAAGCAGGTGGATGATGACGTCCTCGTTCTCGACGAGCTCGATCACGCTGCGCATGCGCTCGGGATCGTCGAATTCGGGATGGGTGAGCAGGTTCTGCGTGCCGGCGACGTGGATCGACGAAGGTGCCTGCAGGGACGAATCGTTGAGCCGTCCCACATGGTCCACGAAGAGCCGTATCAGCGCTCCATCCGACGAATGGGTATCGTCCAGCATGTCCGGGAACAACGCATTCAGCATACTCAGGGGGCGTCCGGCCAGGCGTTCGTTGATGGCACGTGTGATCTCGTCGAGCGAAGCATGCTCCGGCAGATGATGGGTCTCGATGGTCACGGTACGGACGATGTCCGATTCGAGTGCGACGACGACGAGAAGCCGTTCGCTGGAGAGTCTGAGCATCTCCACCTTCTGGACGATGACGTCTCCGAGCTGCGGCAGCTGGACGAGGGCGAGGTAGTGGGACAGCGAACCGAGGACTCGCGAGGCGTCGCGCAGGACGGTTTCGCGCGGACTGCCGCGGAGATTGCCGAGGACCGTTTCCGTCTCCAGCGTACTGAGCAGTTCGGAACCCATCAGGGAGTCGACGTAGAAACGGTAGCCCTTGTCCGTCGGCATGCGTCCCGCCGACGTATGGGGATGGGTGATATAGCCCATCTCCTCGAGATCGGACATGACGTTACGGATCGTTGCCGGACTCAGCGCGAACTCGCGTTCGAGATACTTCGAGACGATCCTCGATCCCACCGGCGTGGCATGCAGGATGAACAGATGGATGATCGCCCGCAGGATCATCCGCTCACGTTCGGTGAGATCCTGACGATCGCCGGACAATTGTACCACGGTAGCTGTCATGCGCTGACGACGTTGACGTAGAACGTGAGGAAGTCGATGAGATCGTATCGTGCGCTGTACATCCAGAATGTGATCCCTGCCGTGCAGAGGATCAGGAAGGCGCCGATGCCGTAGACGACGAGCGGTGGGGCGTCGAAGACGACGGCCGTGGCACGCAGCATGCGGAAGATGAACCAGCACACGATGAGGCCGATGATGACGGGAACCCACAACGACATCGCATCCGTGCTGAGCATCTTGTAGAGAGCGATGCCGATGGGCAGCAGTACGACGAGCGGCAGTGCGCTCCAGACGGCGATGGTCAGCGTATCGCGATAGTAGATGCGACCGCGCACGAACATCGCACCGACGCGCAGGATCACGGCGATGGCGAGGAGGATCAGGAGGACGACCGCCGAACAGACGAAGAGCGAAAGGGCAGGCTGCCACGCGATAGCGCGCAGGATGCCATAGGCGAGATTCGATGGCAGCAGCAGGTGCAGGAGATATTCGACGTCCGGATCGGTGCGCAGGAAGAAGACCAGGGATGCGACGACGAGGCCCAGGCAGCTCGCGATGACGGCGCCGAGGATCGTCGTCTGGATGGTGGACAGGATGCGCTGGTCACGGATGTCGGCATAGAAGTTGTACGGACGGAGGACGGCGCGCAGCACGTATTCGCGGAAGCGGCGAGATCTGTTGACGAGGAACGTCAGCACGAGGGCGAGGACGATTCCCGTCACGATGAAGACGAGTGGTGTGTCGGGCGAATAGTCGCGTGCCTGGAGGAGCGGCTCCTTCTCGTCGTTCACCAGCGATTTCAGCATGCTGTAGGAAACGCGCGGCTGTCGCCAGACGTCGACGAGTCCCGACGTACAGGTATATGCATCGTAGTGGTCGACGAGCATCGTGGGCTTCTCAAGCGTATAGTCGTTGAACGACCACACGATACAACCTGCCATGCCGCTGCTGATCGACGTCTTGTAGCAGTCCCTCAGCGACACGGCCTGGGCTTCGTTCGAGAGGGGATCGGAGAAGCCGTTCATGTTGGCCGGAGATACGACGGCACCGAAGTTCGTGAGGATGGCCGCCGTACGCACCGTGCGTTGCAGTCCCTGAAGCAGCGACTGCAGTCGTGCCCGTTCGTCGACGGTAGTGAAGCGGGCCATGATGATGTCGAAACCTCCCTCGCTCACCTTGGGCAGGCAACCCGCGGTGACGACCTTGTACAGGAGCTTGCTGCCACCGGCGCGCAACGTCTTGACGAGCTGTCCATGGAAGGCGGCGGCCGTGGCCGTGCCCTCTCCGATGCCGTCGCTCACACCGTAGGCGATCACGGCCGGATGGCTGTCCGCATAGGATACGAGACGCTCGGCGGCGTTACGCAGCCGTGCCGTCACTTCCTCGTGTTCGAGCAGGCCTTCCGGAATGTCGGCGGCCGGCAGTTCGGCGAAGACCATCAGACCGTACTTGTCGCAGAGATGCAGGAAGTAGGGATGGGGGCTGCCGTGGCGGAAGCGGACGACGTTGATGCCGAGCGTCTTCATCATCGCTACGTCCTGTTCCATCTGGCGCCACGACATCGACGGACCGAGGTTCGGATATTCCTCGACGTATTCGACACCGCTGATGATGATGTTCGAGTCGTTGAGCTGCATGCCGCGGCCGCGTTCGAGGGTCGTGATGCGAACGCTTCTGATACCTACGGGATGGGAGAACTCGTCGATGACGGAACCGTTGTGCGCAACCCTGATCGTCACCGTATAGAGTGCGGGATTGGCTGTCGACCACAGGATGGGGGACTGCAGGCCGAGCTGGAAGGACGTCGTCGTCTGCCGCGCACGTTCGGTGACCACCGTCGTCGCACCCGACGTGGCGACCACGGAACCATTCGGAGCCGTCAGGATGGCCTCGACCGTGACCGGAACCTTGTCGTTCGCCAGGGCGTCTCCGCTACCGTCCCTGTTGATCAGGCGATCGACGTTACCACCGAAGACCGTCGCGGAGACGGCGACGGATGCCGACGATCTGTTCGATGCGATGGAGACGGTCGTCTTGACGTCGTTCGTCCAGACGTGCGGTGTGCCGACGAGGAAGACTTCGCGGACGATGCCCATCGTCATCTTCTTCGACGAACGTCCGAAGGCATCGATGAGCTGGGTCTTTTCTCCCGCGGGCGATACGGCCAGTTCGATCGTATTCGTTCCGCTCGTGAGGATGCGTTCCGGGATACGTGCGGTGAAGGGAATCAGCCCGCCGGGATAGCGGAGGACGAAGCGTCCGTTGATCCGCAGCTCCACTTCGTCACTCACACCGAAGAACTGCAGTTGCCATGAATGGTTCTGCAGTGTACTGCCTTCGATGCGTACCGATCGTTTATAGACGATGCGGTTGGCGAGTTCCTCGCTGGAGGGTATCTGGGCCGTTCCTGCGGCCGAACCGTTGATCTCCCGTTGCCACGGACCGCTGAGATCGATGACGGTGCGCTTCGGAGCGGGAATCAGCGCCTGTACCTGCGCCGTACCCAGACGCTGATAGACATTGTGGTCCGCCGAATGAAGAGGAAGGACGGCACCTGCCAGAAACAGGGCCGCGCAAAGAAGGATGGTGGCGCGCGTCATGAGCTACAATAGACTGGCAACAAGTACGTACCACGCCACTATGGCGCGGTCGCTGAGAGGGCAAAATTAGACCGCACCGCCATGACGTCCAAGATGTCCGTATTCTCATATCTTTGCACTGATAGCCATTTTCAAGGAAAGACAGTATCGCTGCCCGTTGGTACGTAGTTCACATGACGTCGGTAGGTGCCGGCGTCTGTCTCGATTTTCCCTAGGGTTATGGACGCACGTACCAAGGTGATACGCCTGGTGATGATGGTCGTCGTGTGTTGTGTGGCAGCCGCTTGCACGACCATTGCTTCCGCCGAGCCATTCGTTGAGTTCGCGGCCGACAACATGCATGCCATGGGCATGCGCGTTGCCTCGTGGACGGTGCTTTCCGCCGTCGTGCCCGCGATGCGTTCCGTGGCGCCCCAGTTGAACGACGATTCCCTGAGGATCAACTCGGGCGATCCGACCAATACCGACCTCCCGTTTTTTTTTCCGCCTTCGAAGACGACCAGGCGTAGCCTTTCCCCGCAACAGCGCCGCGACCGTTCCATCCCGATTCCGAAGGGATATTCCACGGCCGGTTCCGTAGACTCCCTTCTTCGCGAAATACGTCTGCGCGAGCTGATGAACGGATACGACATCGGTGTGGACGTGCCGATTCCACTCGACCTCTACATGTCCGAGCGGCGCGACGAAATCCTGTCGGCCCTCCGCGATTCGTCCCTGATGGCTTACGAGATCAAGAAACCGCTCTCGGGCAGCGAGCTCACCAAGCTCATCGACCAGGCCACGAACATCACCATCCCGCTGCCGCCCAATCCGCTGTTCGGCATCTTCGGCAAGCCGGAGATCTCCATCAACGTGAACGGTGAGGTCAACGTCCAGGCCGGATGGCGCTGGGACACGCAACGCCTCGGTACGGCATCCGTACTCGGTCAGACCCAGTCCGCACCGATCTTCAACCAGAACATCCAGGTCAACGTATCGGGACGTATCGGCGACAAGTTCCGCATGAACGTCGACTGGAACACGCTGAACCAGTTCGAGTTCAACAACCGGTTCAAGATCGGCTACGAAGGGTACGACGACGACATCATCAAGAAGGTAGAATTCGGTAACGTCAACCTGGAGACGCAGAGCACGCTGATCGGCGGGGGACAGACACTCTTCGGCGTCCGTGCGGATTTCCAGTTCGGTCCTCTCTTCCTGAAGACCATCGCTTCGCAGCGTCGCGGTGAGCGTCGCTTCGTCAACGCACGCGGCGGTTCCGCAAAGCAGTACTTCACGGTGCGGGCCTATGACTATTCGCGGAACCACTTCTTCGTCGACACTGCCTACTTCGACGTATGGCGGGAATACTACCGCTCGCAGACACCGGTGCTGCCGCAGAATTCGTCGGCTCTCGTCATCAAGGAAATCGAAGTCTGGGAATCGACGAATGACCTGAAGGACGTCCAGGCCAACGAAGCCATCGCCATCGACGATCTTCAGCCCATCCAGTACCAGCTCGGCCAGCGCTATCCCGCGAGCGTCAAGGAACAGCGTATCCAGGTCGGCTCCGTGGAGCGCGGACGCTTCCTGCGCCTCGATCATACCCGGTACGAAGTCGACCTCAACCTCGGTACGCTCACCATCCTCAATCTCCGGAACGACCGTACCTATGCCGTGTCGTATCGTACGGAAGGGCCGTCGAGTTCACCGACGGACGACAACTACCACGGTACGCTGACGTCGACGGCGAACGAGAAGGATACGCTCATCCTCAAGCTCGTCTCGCGTCCGCAGCTCCAGCCCGGCTTCCGTCTGATCTGGAAGCGCCAGATGCGGAACCGGTACAACATCGGCATCACGAACGTGAGCTCGCAGGACGCCAAGATCGGCATGTGGTACTTCCGCAATACGAACGACTCCGCCGACGTGCTCAATGGCGCGCCGGACAAGATCGTGACCATCATGCGCATCGACCAGGTCAACAACGGTACGGGTGCGCAGCCGCCGGACGGTGTCTTCGATGCTCGCCCACCCGTCTTCAACGCGGCGCGAGGAGAGATCACCTTCCCGAGTCTCGAACCCTTCCGCGCCGGTCTCCGCGACTACTTCGCCGCGAAGGGGAATGCCCAGGTCGCCGAGCAGTACGTCTTCAACGAGATCTACGACACGACGGACCAGGCAGCCCGTCTCAATTCGGCGCGGGACCGCTTCCTCATCATCGGCGAAGCCAGCGGTACGTCGGCAGGGAACAGGATCCAGTTGGGATACAACACGGCTCCCGGCAGCGTACGTGTGACGCTCGACGGGATGCAACTGCGTGAAGGCGTCGACTACACCGTGGACTACTACACGGGCCAGCTCAACATCATGAATGCCAGGGCCTCGCTGCCCAATGCCAACCTCAACGTCGAATTCGAACAGAACGACATCTTCAATCTCACGACTCGGACCCTTGTAGGGCTTCGTGCCGACATGTTGCTGTTCAGTAAACGCAAGATGAGCGGCAGCATCGGCATGACCATGATGAACTACGACCAGGCCGCCGTCATCGACCGCGTGCAGCCTGGCCAGGAGCCGAATGCGAACTTCATGATCGGATTCGATACGAAGTTCAACGCCGAGCTTCCATGGCTGACCCGTGCCCTCGACGCACTTCCGATCTACGACACCAAGGAGAAGTCGCTCTTCACCGTCACCGGCGAATGGGCCATGGTGGCACCCGATCCCAACAAGCGCATCTCGACGATCTGTTCGGACAACAGCAAGGCCGTGGCATATCTCGACGACTTCGAGAGCGCCCGACGCTATCTCTCCTTCGGTCTCACACCGTCGGTGTGGAGCCATTCCTCGGCCTTCGAGGACAAGACGCTCTGGGATGCCGATACGACGGCCGCCTACTATCGTGGCCGCTCCTTCTGGTATCAGAAGTTCGTGCCGGACGTGCCCCAGGCAGACGTCTATCCGAACCGTGCACGCATCACCGGCCGCAGCAACATCAATCCCATCCGCCTCGTCTTCGATCCGGATCATCGCGGTATCTACAACAGGAATGCGCAGTTCCTCGACGCCGCGAATCCGCGGTGGAACGACGCCGACAGTCTCCAGGTACGTGCAGGCGTCCAGCAGTTCCAGGCCGAGAACCGCAACCGCGTATGGGGCGGTATGATGCGCCTGCTCTCCGCCTTCAACACCAACTTCGACAACGACAACATCGACTACATCGAGATCATGATGCACATCGACGCCTACGAGCCTGGCTCGAAGATGTACATCGATCTCGGTCAGGTCTCCGAAGACGTCATCCCCAATCAGCGCCTCAATACGGAAGACCGCTCGCCGCCGAACAACCTCATCGACGTCGGTGAAGACCGCGGTATCGATACGTTGTTCAACGCCGACGAACGCCTCGAATATCCGGATCCTCTCAACCGCGAGACCGACCCGGCGCGTGACGATTACTTCTTCAACTTCTCGGGCAACAGGGCGGACCAGCAGGAGGGCGACTTCGTCCGGTACAACAACTTCGAAGGCAATGCCACGCAGTCCGAACTCGGCCAGTTCCCCGACACGGAAATCCTGAACAAGAACAATGGTCAGACCATTTCACTCGACAATTCCTACTTCCGGTACGAAATCAAGCTCGATCCGAATGCTGCGACCAATCCGCAGATCGTCGGTGGTAATCCCGACAAGGGCTGGTACCTGTTCCGTATTCCCGTCAGACGCCCCGATACCATCGTAGGCAATCCGCTCTACACCAACATACAGTACGTCCGTATCGCATTCCGTGGCGGCCTTACCAAGGTCTCCATCGCCGACTGGGGCCTGGTGGGATCGTACTGGCTGCGCAACCACAACCTGCAACCTGGCCTCCAGCCCGGCGACAGCACGATCCAGGTGGCGTACGTCAGCCGTGAGGAGAACAGCAACGCGCCGGACTACTATACGATGCCGCCGTGCGTGACGCCGCCGCGGCAGTTGCAGAATCCGGACCCTACGCAGGATATCTTCACCAACGAGCAGTCGCTCGTCGTCCGTACGCGCAACCTGCGATACGGCGAAGAACGCATGGCCGTACGTCTGTATCGTCCGCAGGACCTCTTCTTCTACAAGGAGATGGCCTTCTTCATCCACGGCGATCAGACCATGCCCGACAAGGTGACGCCCGGCTCGACGCCTCCGGCCTATGCCTTCGTGCGATTCGGCGTCGATTCGGCCAACTACTACGAATACCGCCGCCCGCTCCTTCGCGGATGGCAGGACCTGCGCATCATCATGGCAGATCTCACGGCCATCAAGGAAACCCGCGACCGTTCCCGTACGCTGGAACGACAGGAGTTCCCGGTACCGAACGATCCCGAGGCCATCTTCGCCATCAAGGGCAGTCCGATCCTCACGCGCGTCCAGTTCGTGGGCTTCGGTATCGCCAATCCCGCGGAACGCTTCCCGAACGAACTCACGACGTCGATGTGGGTCGACGAGCTCCGCCTCGTCGATCCGACGAGCACGAGCGATTGGGCCGCCATCGCGAGCACCAATCTCAAGCTCGCTGATCTCGGCGAGATCACGGCCTCGCTCAATCATACGGCACCCAACTTCCACCGTCTCGAAGAGCGCTTCGGGAACCGGAGCAACGTGACGAGCTGGAACGTGAACATGACGGCCGGGCTCGAGAAGTTCCTTCCGAAGGATCTCAAGGACACGAAGATTCCGATCATGTATTCGCATACGGAATTCGCGGAATCGCCGTTGTATCAGGCGCAGAACGACGTGGATCTCGAACGTGCCGCCGAGGCCGCACGACTCGATACGCTGTCGAAGGGCGCTACGCCGGAAGTGGCGTCGAGCGTTGCCGACCAGGTCCGTTCGCGCTCGCAGACCGTCCGCGTGCAGGACCAGTGGGCCCTCACGGGACTGCGTCTCGGCATTCCCGTGAAGAACTGGCTCATCGACGATACCTTCAACAAACTGACGTTCAACTTCTCCTATGCGCAGGAATTCCAGCGCAGCCAGGTGGTGCAGCAGCGGTTCGAATGGAGATGGCGCTTCAAGGTCGACTATGCCGTCACGATTCCGTCGAAGTACGACCTCAAGCCGCTGAGCTTCCTCGACGGCATCTTCGGACTGAAGGCATACAAGGACATGAAGATCAATCTTCTGCCCTCCAACATCAATGCCAGCCTGAACATGACGCGCTCACGCATCACGGAGCAGTCGCGCTTCCTCGACTTCCCGAGTCCCATCGTGCGCGAGTTCACGGCCGAGAAGATGTTCGGCTTCAACTGGAAGCTCGTGGAGAACGGCTTCCTCAGCCCCATCATCGACTACAAGTACGTGGCGATGGGAACGCTCGTACCGTACGAACTCGATGCCAACGGACGTCAGCGGACGGGAAGCGACCTGGCGTCGCAACTGTTCCTGAACGACGGAACCCTGATCAACCTCGGCAGGGACAACAACGTCAACCAGACCGTCACGATCTCCCTGCGTCCGCGCCTGCCCGACATCCTCGGTCTGAACCGTTTCATCGAAACGACGGGCTCGTACAACGTGACGTACCTGTGGTTCGATCCTCTGCAGCCCGATCCGCGGCAGCGCGACCTCGTGCGTACGGCCAAGTACAACGCCACGTTCCGGCTCAGCCCGGTCTTCAGATGGCGTCAGTTCGGTAACGAGATCTTCGGCCAGCCCTCGTCGAAGACGTCGTCGGGTGCGCTCGGCACGGCGGGAGCGATCCTTCAGGAAGTGCTCTTCGGCTTCGAGAACCTGACCTTCCTGTTCAGCGTCACCAACAACGCATCCAACAACGGCGTACTCGGAGGTCCGGGCCTCACGAACCTCTTCGCACGTACGCTGACGTTCCGCGACAACGATCCGATGTGGGGTCCCAGCACGGCCTATCAGCTCGGCCTCGTGAGCAATCCGCATGGCGGCATCTCCATCGAACCCAGCTCGGCCTTTCCGTTCTTCAAGTTCTCGACGAGCCCCGGCTTGCGTCCGGCCAACGGCGTGATGCAGGACGACTTCTCGCAGACGGCCCGCATCCAGCTTCAGACGAGCCGGCCGCTCTGGCCCGGCGCCACGCTCGACCTGACGATGAAGTCGGACATGGGCTATTCCCGCAACCAGCGCGTGATCACCGATGCGAACGGCGTTCCGACGTTCACGAACGTCAACCAGCGTCAGACGCTCGACCGGTCCTTCATCAGCATTCCGTCGTGGTTCGTCTTCAGTGCCTTCAACGACAACATCGAACAGGTCATCAAGCTCTACAACCAGCGCAAGGCCGTCATCGAAGCGGCGCCCGACAGCACGATGCGCAACCAGCGTCTGCTCGACGCCCTGGCCCTGTCCTTCCGCGAAGGCTTCGAATCGCTGCAACTGTTCTCCGGCGAGCTGGCCCGCATCATGCCCGGTGTGAACTGGGCACTGCGATGGGACGGTATCGAGAAGTTCGGCCCGTTCAAGGGCATCGCACAGCGGATCTTCCTCGAACACTCGTACCAGTCGAACTACCAGGAAAACGCACGCATCAACGACAATGGCCGGATCATCGAAGTGCAGCAGGTGAAGAGCGGCTTCCAGCCGTTGCTCGGTGTGACCATGAACTTCGACGAGAAGGCGCTGAAGGGGACGTTGACGGCGACCGTGCGATACAACACGACGACGGCGCACTCGTTGAACGGATCGGCGCGGGCCACCATCTCGCGGGAAACGCAGAACGAGCTCCAGATCCAGGCCTCCTACCTGCGCAGGGGAGTCTCGCTCAAGTTCCTCGGCATCGACCTGCAGAACGACATGGAGTTCTCCTTCCTCACGCAGTTGCGGCAGAGCAAGCAGGCCCAGTTCGACGTTCTCGACTACAAGCCCGACGGAGCGACCGTCCAGGGCACGACGCAGATCACCATCGAGCCGCGGGCGCGGTATACGATCAGCAATCGCGTCACGGCCTCCGCCTTCGTCCGGTACGAAGGAACCTTCAGCGAAGGGGCGGCCAATCCGGGCTTCAGCACGACCCAGATCGGGTTCGATGTACGGCTTTCCATCTCGGGCGGTCGATAGATAGCGTGAAACCCTTGTGAAACGGGGCTTCCCGTTACCTCCCGCATTCTTAATTTGCATCCATTCGATAACACGCCTGCCGCTAGCCGGCACTGGAGACTGAACGTATGAGCAAGGTGATCGCGATCGCGAATCAAAAAGGCGGAGTGGGCAAGACCACGACGTCCGTGAACCTCGCCGCCTCGTTGGCGGCCACGGAGCACAGGACGCTGCTGGTGGACATCGACCCGCAGGCCAACGCATCCCACGGCTACGGCGTGGATACGACGGCGTTGGACAAGACCGTCTACGAAGTGCTCGTCGGACGTCTGCCCGTCGCCGAAACCGTCGTCAAGACGCAGATGCCGTATCTCGATCTCGTACCGTCGCACATCAATCTCGTCGGCGCGGAGATCGAACTCGTCGAGGCGCATCAGCGCGGCCACCTGCTCAAGCAGGAACTGGCCAAGGTGAGGGATCAGTACGACTTCATCGTCATCGACTGCCCGCCGTCGCTGGGCCTCCTCACGCTGAACGCCCTTACGGCCGCCGACTCCGTCCTGATACCCGTGCAGTGCGAGTTCTACGCCCTCGAAGGTCTCGGCCAGTTGCTGAACACCATCGCCATCGTGCGGCGCAGTACCAATCCCAATCTCGATATCGAAGGGGTGCTGCTCACGATGTACGACAGCCGTCTGAGGCTCTCGAACCAGGTCGTGGACGAAGTGCGGCGCCATTTCGAGGACAAGGCGTTCAGGACGGTGATCTCGCGGAACGTGCGTCTTTCCGAAGCGCCGAGTCACGGCAAGCCCGTTCTGCTCTACGATGCTTCGAGTATCGGATCGCAGAATTATCTGGAACTCGCCACCGAGATCCTGACGCGTAACGGCATGCTCGCCGTCGAGGCCGGGCACGAAGGTGAAGGGAGAACATCATGAAGCAGACACTCGGTCTCGGAAAGGGAATCGGCGCGCTGATTCCGAAGGAACTCATCAAGCAGGATCAGACGGCGCAGCAGACCATCGTCGACGAGACGGATGGCGCCGCCAACGGTATCGGCTTCATCGATATCGACAAGATCAAGCCCAATCCCTTCCAGCCCCGCGAGGAGTTCGATCCGCGCGCGCTGGAAGAACTCAAGAACTCCATCATGGTGCACGGTGTGATCACACCCATCACCGTGCGGAAGCTCTTCGACGGATACGAGCTGGTGAGCGGCGAGCGCCGCCTGCGTGCGTCGAAGGAAGCCGGCCTGAAGCAGATTCCGGCCTACGTGACCACCGTCAGCGGTGACGCGCAGATGCTGGAGCTTGCCATCATCGAGAACGTCCAGCGCGAAGATCTCAACCCGCTCGAAGTGGCCCATGGATATCAGCGGCTGATCGAGGAATGCCATCTCAAGCAGGAAGACGTGGCCGTCAAGGTGGGGAAGGACAGAAGCACCGTGGCCAATCACCTCCGGCTGCTGAAACTTCCGTACGATGCACAGCAGGCCTTGCGCAACAGGCAGATCAGCATGGGGCACGCCCGCGCCCTCTTGGCACTCTCCGACGAGTCTGCGCAGATGGCCGTCCTGCACGAGATCCGTGAACGCGATCTCAGCGTGCGCAAGACGGAAGCACTGGTGAAGGATCTCGAACTGGGCCGCAAGGACATCGCCAAGGGCGGCGACATCCGTCCGGTTCACAATAAGATCGAAGCTCGCTCTTCCACAACATCCGTAGCGGTAGGCGAGCTCGCCCACACGTTGTCCGAACTCGAGAATACGCTCAGGCACATCTTCGGCACGCAGGTCAAGGTCAAGATGAAGGGCAGCCAGGAAGGCGCCATCGAAGTGGAATTCTATTCCCTCGATGAACTCGAACGTCTGCTGGACCTTCTCTCCAACCTCGAGCGTTCGGACAAGGCATGACGCGGCTACCGATACGGCATGGCACCACGGTCCGCGTCCGCTATGCGGATACGGACAAGATGGGAATCGTCTACAACGGTAATTACTTCATGTTCTTCGAGATCGGTCGTACGGAGCTCCTGCGCTCGCTCGGACTGCCCTACGTGGAACTCGAGCGCGCAGGCTACCTGCTCCCGGTACTCGAAGCTCACGCCGAATATCGTATGCCCGCGTACTACGACGACGAACTGGAGATCGTGACCACCTACGAAGACAGCCTTTCGGCAACGCTGACGATGCGATACGAGATCTTCAGAGGAACGGACGTCGTCGCCACGGGCTACACGCGTCACAGCTTCGTCCGTGCGGACGTCTGGAAGCCGACGCGCCCTCCCCGGATCTTCATCGAAGCCATAGAACGTGCACAGTTCACACCGACCGTTGCTCTATGACCCACAGAACATGTCTGCAGTGCCTTCGTGCACTTTTGATCGCAGTGGCGGTCTGTAACGTGACCACGTCGGTGGTCCAGGCGCAACAGGCCTCCGTCTTCTCCTTCCTGCGATTCAACCTGAGCGCACGGTCGGCAGCACTGGGCGGAGCCACGAATGCCGTGACGGACGACGTGACGGCCGTCTTCCTCAACCCCGCCACCCTGCCGACGGTGGAAGGGCAGCGTGTTGCGGCCACCTTCCTCAAGCACGTCCTCGACATCAACTCCGGATCGGCCGTCTATGCCGATCATATCGACGGCGTGGGAACGCTGGCGGCGAGTGCCGTCTTCACGTCCTATGGCTCCTTCGACCGTACCAACGGTGCCGGCGTCCGGTCGGGCACGTTCGGCGCGTCGGACGTCGCCTTCGCCCTGTCCTATGCCAACGAGATCGACACGCTGATCTCCTACGGCGTGACGGCGAAGTTCATCTACAGCTCGCTGGACGATATGGCCGCTTCGGCCGTGGCCCTCGACGCGGGCCTGCTGTTCCAGATCCCGAAGAGCCGCACGAACGTCGGCATCTCCATCCTGCAGCTCGGTACCCAGCTCGCGACCTACGACGGTACCCGCGACAGGCTGCCGGTGGACATGCGCATCAGCGTGAACCACCGTCTGCGCGGACTGCCCCTGCTGGTGAATGCCTCGCTGAATCATCTCGCCGACGACGTCGATTCGTTCACCGACCGGTTCCTGAACTTCTCCGTCGGTGGCGAGCTCTACCTCGGCAAGGCCGTCCAGCTCCGGGTAGGCTACGACAATTCGACCCGCAATCTCAGCGGGGTGAACGTCAGCACGCAGCTCACCGGCCTGTCCGGAGGCGTCGGTATCGTCACCCCGAAGGTGAACGTCGATTATGCCGTAAGTTCGCTCGGTGCGGCGGCGCTGCTCCACAGGGTCAGCGTCGGTCTGCGCCTGTGATCCATCGAAGATCATCCGTCAACCATATATCCTATCCATGCGTACAGTCCTGTTTGCCGCCGCGGTCGTAGCCGCAACGACGTTCATTCCTGCCACCGTACGGGCCCAGCAGACCCAGCAGCCATCGTTGCTGCAGTCGCAGCAGGAAACCGTCATCCGTCCGAAGCTCGTCCTCGCCGACGTCCGTGCCGTAAGTTCCTTCCTGGGTGGTGTGGAAATACGGGGCAACGAAGTGGATGCGTATCTTGACGTCAAGCATGCGCTGACGACGGCCGTCGATGCAGCGACGAAGGCCGGGAAGAAGGACGACGACATGATCGTGGTCGATATGCGTCTCGACGTAGCGCAGAATTTCTACGTCCTCATGCAACGGGCAACGCTCAAGGCTGCGGAAGCCGAGAAGTTCAAGCAGATCATCGGCGCCGTACAGGAAGCCGCGAAGGAAGTACAGAACAGGAAGTAACTCCGGTGAACATAGTAACGGCAACGGTAGCGACGGTTCCATCACGGATTCTGGCAGAGGCCGACGAGCTTCTTCGGAAGAATCCGCGCGGAGCCGCGAAACTCCTGGTGCCGTATCTCGATGGTCCCGGACGGAACGACGAATCGGTGATACATGCGCTGCTGCTCGGCGCACGCGCCCACATCTACATCGGAACACTCGACGAAGGCAACGTCCTGGCCGAACGCGCACGCCGTCTGGCCCATGACATGGCATTGCCCATCCTGGAAGGGCTGGCATACAACGAACTCGGCATCCTGTGCTTCGTGGCTGCGGATTACGACGGTGCCATGGCGGCATACGAGAAGGCCCTGCAGTTCCTCGAAGGATCCGACGAGGAAACGGGGCTGATGAAGGTCCGCCTGAACATGGCGAACGTCTATCACCGGCGCACCGACTTCATCAAGTCCGTCACCCTGTACGAACAGGTCCTGGCCTCGGCACAGAAACTCGGCGACGAACAGATGCAGGCCAAGGTCATGCACAACATGGCCAGCTTCTACGAGCACTTCCTGAACGATACCGAAGCGGGGATCGCCTTCTTCCGGAAATCCATCGAACTCTATCAGCGGGCCGGAGACGTCGTAGGCCTGTCCAAGGCCTATGCCAACCTCTCCTCGCAGTACCGCACGGCAGGGGACAATGACAAGGCGATGGAACTGCTCGAACAGTCGCTCGCGATGCGCAAGGACGAAGGCGAGCCGGACGAGATCATGCAGTGGTACAACCGCTACATCCAGTGTCTGCTCTACGGCGGCGAGATAGCCCGGGCACGGGTCCTCGTCAATGACGTCCTTCAGCGTCCTCATGCCCAGACGGACTCGGCCGGCGCCGTCTATGCACGTCTGGCCAACATGTACGTCCACTACTTCGAAGGCAACATCAAGGATGCCTACGAAATCGGACTGCGGGAACTGGTATGGCTAGAGGAACACGACATCGGCGACGTAGCGGTCGAAGTACGCGAAACGCTGGCCCAGATGCTCGACGAAGCCGGTGAGACGGCGCTGGCGCTGGACATGTACAAACGGGTCCTGGAAGACAGGATGCGGTTGTCCAGTGCCCGTGCGGAAACACGGCTGCTCTACATGAAGGCACGCTTCGATACGGATCAGGCCGCGGCCCGCGCCGAGATCGAACGCCTCCGTAACGTGGAACTCGCAAGCGCCGTACGACGCCTGGAAGAAAGCAACAGGGAGAAGTCCGAATACCTGGCCTTCATGGCGCACGAGCTCAAGGGACCGCTCAGTACCATCCGCCTCATCGCATCGCTGTTGTCGGACAACGTCGACCTTTCCGACGAGCATCGCCAGGACTTCAACAAGCACATCCTGCAGATCTCGTCGCGGATGTTCGATATGATCAACACCCTGCTCGATCGTGCACGGACCCAGCATCCGGACGCCGAAGACGTCGGCGTGGTGGATGCCCTCATGGTGTGGCAGCACGTCCTGAAATCATGGCATCTGCGCGCTGCGGAGAAGGGAATCGTCCTGCGCGTCGCAGCGGACAGGACGACCTATCCCGTCAGGATCACGGAACAGGTCCTGGTCTCCATCATCGAGAACCTCGTATCGAATGCCGTCAAGTTCTCACCGGCATCGACCACCGTCGATGTCGATATCAGGACGACGACCCACCGGAACGACTCGGCCTGCCTGCGCCTGAGCGTCAGGGATCAGGGACCCGGTCTCACGAAGGAAGACCTCGGCCGGCTCTTCGAACCTTTCCGGCAGCTTTCGTCGAAACCCACCCGGGGCGAGGACAGCTCAGGGCTCGGCCTTTACATCATCAAGCGCGACATCGAACGTATCGGCGGCTTCATCACCTGCGAAAGCACTGCGGGCGAGGGCGCGACCTTCATCGTCGACCTCCCGCTGGAAGCGGCGGCGTAACGGAATTCCGTTCGAGGGGATCGTCGTATCGTCCATGGTCGTGAGATGTCCCGATCTTCACGGCCCGGTCCATGACGTCCTTCACCCGTCGTGGATCATCCCCCGTCCATGACCCGAACCCCGGGACCGCACTACGGCATTTGTCACCCCGCGTCGCTGCCAGGTTGCGGTGCATCCCGGCGAAGGGAACGCCATCCCGGACCGTCCGCCAGCCCAGTAATCGTGCCGTACCGCGACGGATGCGGAACGTTGCATCCGTCCGCCTGATTACCCATCCGTTACGCGGTTGCCGGTCAACAGATGTCATGGTGTGGACAAGTATCGGTTGGTTTGTCATAGTCTCCGGTGATAACATCGCAGCCGATCGGTGCATGTGTGTGGCGGTCCGGCTAGGTGCCGGACACAGTGCAGGCGGACCCATTCCCGTCCGAGACAGGGTTGTGCAGGTTGATCAAGGAGTCGTGCATGTCGCACGGACGATCGTCGCTCGATGAGCGCACGAACGTCCGGTCCTGCCGCGCGCCACATCCCGTGCATCGCAACTATCGATACTACCGGAGTCTCCCATGATTCGTCTACAGGGGTGGGTCGTCGTCGCGATCGTGATGATGTGTGCGGCCGTCATGCCTTCATATGCGCAGGACGGCGACGTCGTGCGCCGCAGTGTCGTCCTCGGCACGGAGGACTTCGATGCCGACGGTTTTCCGGACGTCGTGACGGCGACCGTCCGTGAGGATGCCGCAACGGGCAGACGCTATCGCGGCGTGAATCTCGCCGCCATCCTCTGGGGCTACGACCGGGACGACAAGAACGCCGTGGCCGACACGACCATCCTGGACGTGACGCTGAATGGCGGGGAGTCCATGGACGCCTATCTCTACGACACGGACAAGGACGGCATCCGCGACATCGTCGTCTATGCGTCGAAGAAGCGCGATGACGGCGGTACGGCTCGCAGACGCTACGTCATCCGTCCGGATGCGGACATGAAGGCGCAGAACGCGCTCGCGTTCCGGGGGGCCAGCATGCGCAGTCAGGCCGCCGCATGGCTTGCGGACATGGATGCCGCCGATACGACGCAGTCGCGGAAGATCAAGGGGACGGGCTATACGGTGACGCCGCTCAATCACCGCCCGCGCAGCGAGAAACGTGCGCCTCGTCCTGCCGATACGATCCTGGTGAAGACGCCGGGCGCGATGCTCACGCTGGCGCCGAACCCTGCGGTGAACGAGGTGAGGATACATCTGCGGGCGGACGGGCTGACGTCGCCGGTGCTGAGGATCATGGACAATGCGGGGCGCCTCGTGATGAGCCGCCGTATGGATGGGGACGATGCCGCGGCGATGACGATCGATATCCGGAGTCTTTCCTCCGGAAGCTATGTGGTGAAGATCGTCGATGGAGCACGTACGATTGCCGAATCCCTTCTCGTGGTGCAGCGATGATGCCTACACGAGTGCCTTCACCCATGCCGACATCCTTCGTTCCGGAGTTCACGATGATGCGCCGTTTCCTTCTCGTCATGATGATCGTCGTCACCGGTATCGGTGCGGCGCCTTCGGATGCCGCAGCACAGACCGGCCTCAATGCGATGACGGGGGAGATGACCTACGTCTATCCCATCACGAGCACGACCGTCAATACCGCGCCGGTCGACGTCCATCTCGCATGGCTTCCGAGCCTCGAACAGGTCTGCTATACCGAGCAGACCTTCACCTTCGGCGTCAACAATCCGCCGCTCACGACCGGCTACAATACCTGGACGTCGGCGATGCGCCATCACGGCGGCTGGGCCATCTGCGTCAACGGCTTCGTCGTCCAGCTCTTTAACTATGTCCAGAAATACGACTCCCCGTCGAGGACCTATACACCCGAGCCCGAAGATTCCTCCCGTAACTGGCTGACGGTCGGATACGACGTCTGCAATCGCATGACGACGCTGACCGAACTTGCGGAGCCCGACGTCATCAAGCTCCTTCAGGCCGACGGCTCCGTCCTCGAACTGCGCAATGCCATCCCGCACGATGCCGTGGCCGACGAAGAGGATCGCTACGTCGGTTGGTACTACGTCAACGGCGTGAACACCAATGCCTTCGCCGTCGTCGAGTACGACGACACCTACTATCCGACGTGGATACAGGACCTCATGGTCGGACGCAAGACGACGTACGTCAGCGAGTGGGCCGTGCGGCCCCGCGTCGTCCGCTACTACGCCGGTGACGGCCTCGAATACGTCTTCCGCGAGATCGTCCTGCCCTATGGCCGTAATCAACTGACGAACGGATCCGGTGACTCGCTCTTCGGCGTGATGCCGACGGTCTTCTATCTCGAAGAGATCAATCGCGACAACGTCAACATCCTCACGCTCAAGCGATCGAAGCACTATCCCTCGGCCACCGATCACGACCTGTCGCCGGGCCGCGCCCTCGTCGAGGAATTCCACGGTCACCGCATCTCCTACGAGAACAACTTCGTCACGATTGAAGCCGAAGGCCATACGCACCGTCTGCTCATGACGGACCAGTTCACGGTGCCGGTGAACGACATCAACGGAGCGACGAGCTATCTGGACGACGAGGCGAATACGACGCTCTGGGCCGACTTCGGCTCGCGCACACGCTCCTTCCACAGCGAGGACCGCCAGGAGTGGGTCAATGCGGCCCGGATGATGATCCGTGCCATCGTCCAGCCCAACGGCGAAGTCACGAAGGTCGCCTACGAGAAGTTCGAACGCAACTCGCCGTGGTCGTGGTGGAGCGGCTTCCGGCCGAACAAGGTCACGACGCGCCAGGAGATCACCGACATCGAATACTGGGACCCCGATCCCGTCATCGGCTATCCTACGGGACACTACGAGACATGGTATCTCGAGGAAGCCCGACGCAACGTCCAGCCCAACGTCAACAGCGTCGTCAAGAGCATGACGCTGTCCACGAACCATAGCACGCCGAAGGAGCTTCGCCGTACGCTGTTCGACTGGTACAATCCCTATGCGTCGACGGATACGGGATGGTATGCGACGTCGATCCGTATCGAGGACCGTACGCTCCTGACGAATCAGTTGCGGCAGAAGACGCTCAACTACTGGGCATGGAAGAGCGCTACCGCATCCATCGACGGTGCCCTCGACAAGCAGATCTATCGCTACCTGCGCAATTCCTTCGACACGACGGGCGACGTCATGACGACGGTCTACCGGAAGGAAGAACCCATCGGCGGTGGCGCGAACATGTTCTTCTACCTGACGGAGAACACGACGTGGGTGCGGGACGGACTCGCCAATGCGGACCTGCAGACGGCGCACAGCACCTATGCCTATACCTTCGCGGACTACTACGACATGACGCACGCGACGTTCGGCAATCCGTCGGCAGCGATGAAGGCCGCCTACGGACGCGGACTCTCGACCATCACGCAGGAGATCTACGAGCCGACGTCGACGACGAACGTCTTCCGTACGATCGAGACGTCGCTGGCCACGAACATGCTCTATGGCGCAACGACGTGTACGTACGACGATACGACCCTGGCCGAATCCGCCACACGCCGTGCCCTCGACGCACTGCGGAACGGGTCGGGTGCGATCTCGAACTTCTCTCCCGTTCTCGACGTCAATCCGTTCTACTTCTATCATTCGTTCCGGCTCTGTCCCATCTGGGGACTGCCGTCCTCCATCTCCATCGAGAACCAGCTCGGCCACTTCATCGGCGGCAGGGAGGTCACGTATCAGACGAGCGGTGTCTGCAACCTGCTCGTACTCGCACACCGCGGGTCGGCAACGAGCCTGAAGACGTACGGTCAGTCCGACGCCGGAGGACTCAAGGCCTCCGCGCCGTATACGACGCAGACCATCGCCTACACGAACGGTACGCGGGCCCGCCTGCCGCGCCTCTTCGAGGATCAGCAGGGGTCGGTGATCATGCTCGCCTACAAGTCCGGTGGTGCGCCCAGTGCGACCCGTACCGACAACGCAGGTGTGTCGAGTTTCGGTCTCGCCATCAACGACTTCGACTACCTGCACGACGACCCCATCGCCGTCATACCCACCGTCCGCCGCATGAATCCCGGGGGGACCACCATCGACACGCTTCCGCTGCCGGTGCACAATGGCTCGACGCTCGACGGACGCGAGACGACGTCCTATGGTCCCGACAAGAATCTGACCTATGGCCGTACGGACGTCTCCGACAACCGCGCGATGTCGTGGGCACCGGGTGACATTCCCTCGACGGGCTGGACGCAGCGCCCGCCCTACGTCAAGCTCTGGAGTCATCGCACGAGGAACGTGCACACCTACGCGCAGGCCCTCTGCTATGCTCCCGCCGTTCCGGCTACCGATACGACGTACGACGACTACCGCCTCCGTTCGATGGAGGCAGCTCCCGTCGTCCAGCGTCTGTGTACCGACCTCAGCGATGGCCGCACGATGACGCAGAACAGCGACATCCGCATCGACTACATCGCCGACAACACGGACAAGGACTACCTCCACCGCGAATCCGCCGACATCGATGCCGGACACCTTCGCGTCGTCGTCACCGGACTGTCGTCCCTCGAATGGACCTTCATCGGCAGGGTGACGTTCAGCGGCGGGGGACTCGTCGCACCCGTGCAGCTCGACTACGAGTTCTCGCGTGACCATGTCTTCGATCCCGTCCTTGCCGACACCTTCGCCATCTGGGAGATCCCGCTCGACGAAGACGTCCTTTCGGCCATGAAGGCCATGGCCACGAACGATACGATGCACATCGACGTCACCGTGGAGCCGACCGCAGCGTACAGGATTCCCTTCCTCGAACTGGCCTGCCATGCCGAGGATGCCGCACCACGCCTGGAGTTCTGGAAGTCGTCCACCATCGATGCCATCGTCGGCAACCGCCCGGACAAGGCCGCGAAGGACTTCACGTCCGCGGCCATCATGAAGCACGCCGACAACAAGGCCGAGTCCTTCGCCAAACTCGACCAGTCGTCGCAGCACGTCGGTAGTGCGTCGTACACGGCATCCACCGCAAGCCTCTTCGGACGCTACGGCAAGGGCTATGGCGAATACCTTCCGTCGAATCACTCGGCCAAGGACTGGACCATCGACGGCAATCCCTTCAGCGGTACGGCTACGCGCCTCGTCACCACGCAGATGGGCGGCCTGAACAACGTGACCGGTGCCACCGACGTCGTGTCGAACACGGTGTCGACGACGAACAATCTCTCCGGCATCAACACCATCACCTTCCAGGACAACACGACGCGGACATCGTGGGACACGCTCGCAGCGGCCAGCGCCCTCGTCGGTTCGCCGTCGGGCTTCTACGGCATCTGCTACAAGAGCAAGGTCATCGACGAGAACGGCAATCACATGGCCACGTACGTCGACGGTCTCGGGCGTACGCGCTACGTCGTCGTCGACAGCGGAGGACTCGACCTCGTCACGACGTATACCTACAACACGAGGAATCAGCTTCTGACGGTGACGAATCCCGCCGGACAGGACGTGACGTACGGCTACGACCTCTGGGGGAACGTGACATCGGTGACGCATCCCGACTTCAGCAGCATCCGCGCCAAATACAACAACGTCGGTCAGGTGCGCTTCACGCAGAAGAAGACGGAGTCACCGGGCGACGGTCATGCGGGTGATGCCGTCACCTTCTACGAATACGACGACCTCGGTCGCGTGACGGCCGTCGGCGAGGCCGTCTTCGAAAGTTCCAGCGCCTTCGCGGGTCTCGACTCGTCGACCATCAACCTCACGGGAACGGGCAGCACGTACGTCCGGCCCACCGTCAATCCGTCGCTCTTCTGGGGAACCATCACGCCGCCCCTGCCGGCGACGCTGCCGCCGCTCACGCCGAACACGACGGCCGGTGCGGCAGGCTGCCTGCCCGAATGGGATCACGACGCCGCCTATCCGCCCTACGAAGCGCCCTTCGCGTACAATGCGCTCGAGCGGACGATCATCAAGCCCGTCGACATCTGCGTCTACAACGAGACGGCTCCCTACGGTCCGACGTCGGCCACGAACGACTTCGAGGACTTCACGGACAATCCGCAGAACGGACGTCAGGCGGTGTCCTACGACATGATGCCAGGTAGTGGCGGTTCGTTCTGGAAGAACTTCCCGGCGCCCGCCACGTGGAACAACCTCACCACGACGGGGTCCGTGCGCAACCAGCTCGGACGCGTGGCGGCCATCGCCTATCGCGACCATCCCTACGAGCCCTACCGCTTCCGCGTCTACAGCTACGACGAACGCGGACGCGTGGAGTGCATGATCAAGCTCACACCGGCCCTCGGCTTCGATGCCGTCTACTACTCGTACAACTCGTCGGATCAGGTCACCAGCATCCACGTCGTCGATGCCCTCCGGCAGTACGCCACGTGGTACGGCTACGACGACAACGGTCGTGTGTCCGAGATGACGTCCTGGGTGACGGCCGCCGATCCTGGCGCCCGCACCAACGGTCTCGGCTTCTATCCCGCAGGCGTCGCCAGGCCCACGCTCATCACGCGTCCGGGCGGAGCGCCGCGCGTGACGTATACCTACGACGCCGCAGGTAACCTCACGGGCAAGGTCTATCACGATGCCGACGACCTGAACCGCGAACTCAACACCGCCTACAGCTACGATGCCCGCTGGCGTCTGCAGCAGCAGGACCATTCGTGGGACCTCGATCCCGTCAGCTCGAGCGACGCCTACACGCGCGACAACGGAGGTCGTATCACGGAGCGCAACAGTACGTTGCTCGACGGCGATACCTACGATCACACGTACACCTACGACAACGCGGGACGCCTCGTCACGGCCGACGTGGACCACAACGGCACGCCATGGAAGAGCGAGACGTACGACGTCGACAGCATCGCCCGCCGCACGCAGACGACGAAGACCGGCGTGGTGGCAGGGTATACCTACGCGCCGCTGCCGACGTCGGCCACGAATGCGCCGACGGACATCGCCCCCAGCGTCAACGGCGAGATCCTGACGGACGACCAGACGTACAACCGGGACGGCGCCCTGAACTATCGCTA